>NZ_QAIU01000264.1:6931-17402 GCF_003061205.1 Pseudomonas sp. HMWF006 | reverse complement strand
GTGTTCGTCGCGCTGCTGCAACATGAAGCATCACGCGGCAGCCTGGTGGCGGGATTGCTGGCATACCGGGCGATTTATTTTCTGTTGCCGTTGCTGATTACGGTGGTGATGTATTTGCTGGTGGAGGCCAAGGCGAAGGCCTTGCGGATCGAGAAGAAACCTTCCTGAGGTTTTTTTGTTGAAGTTGAGAAGGCTATCTCGACTGAATGATGCTCAAGCGCTCCCCCACCACCATCTCGGTAATCCAGTCCACCAGAATCGAGGTATACGCCTGCTGCGACACCGGTTCGCTCAATGCATGATCGGCGCCGTCGATAATCCGGTGCGTCAGCGAATGAGTCTGCTGACACGCCGCGCGATAACTCATGATTGTTGCGTGGGGCACGTAGTCATCCGTTTGCGATTCCACCAGCAACACATCCCCGGTGAATTGCGAACAGGCATGCAGCGCACGGTTAGTGTCGGCACGGACCAACGTGCTTCGGTAATCACGCAAATCGGCCTTGTCCAGATCGCGCTTGGGCGTGTGCCATTGCTCATCGCGATACAGCGCCGGCACCCGCAACGCCAGCCAGCGCACCGGACGCAACGAAGTGAGGATCGAGGCGAGGTAACCGCCATAACTGGTGCCGACCACCGCAATCGCCGAGGTGTCGAGCGCAGGGTGCGCGAGCAGGCGGTCGTAGGCGGCGAGCAGATCGCGCAGGTTGTCTTCGCGGGTGACCCGGGTCAGCGGAATGCCGGTGCCACCGGTGTGGCCGCGCAGATCGAAGGTCAGGCAGACGCAGCCAAGACCGGCGATGCCTTTCGCCCGCTCCAGGTCGCGCTCCTGGCTACCGCCCCAGCCGTGGACAAACAACACACCGGGCACCTTGGATTTGGGGCTGAGAAACGTCCCGCTCATCTGTTCATCATCAATGTCGATTTGAATGCTTTCGCTTCTAGCCGTCATAGGGTTTGACCGTTACGTATTTGAGGAGAAACTCGCTGTTCTCGGCCGGCCCGCGATACACCTCGATGGCGTCCGCCGGCAGTGGCTGACCAACGTAGGTTTCCACCGAAGACACGCGAATCGCGCGCATGCCCGGATCGTTGACGAAGCTTTGCAGCGCCGCCACTTCGGCGCTGCTGGCACCGCCCATGCGCCAGGATTGTTCGAGCACACCACTGCGCGGTTTGCCATTGCTGTCCAGGCCCTGGGCAATGTCGTAGTTGCGGCGCGAAGCGTAGAACCGCGGATAAGCCTCATCCGCCGCCCGGTCGAAGACCTGCGCCTGCTCGATGGCCAGCCGTACAGCGTCCGGCAGTTCCAGCGACAGCAACTGCGGATAACCACCCTGCACCACCAGCAGATTCGAACCACCATAGACGTCTTCGCCATGGGCATCTTGAGTCAAGTATTGATCACCGCAGTAGCTCAGCACCTTGCCGCCGATGAATGACTGACCGACGCTATGGGTGATCACTTCACTCAGATCCTGCTCCAGCACCACACCATCGCGAAACAACTCTGCAGCTTCCGCTCGGGCAAGTACCTCGTCGAACGCGTCGAGGCTGTTGATAACTTCTTGGCCGCGACCGGCACAGGCGTGAATCGGCTTCAGGCGGATCGGCCCGTTGTGCAGCAAATGCTCGGCAGCCGGTCGCGCATCTTCCAGGGCAAACACGGTAAGGCCATCGAGCACCACGTCGCGCACACACCTTGAGAACAAAGGCGCCCAGCCTTGGGGCGCGTGGGCCAGATGACTGCGCAGGCCGTGGCTGATGGCTTTGGTGCAAATGAAATCGTGTTCGACGAATCCGCCCCACAAGTCATTCGCACCTTTGATGCCCAATTGCTGCGCCTGTTTGGCGCCAACAATGGTTTGCGTAGGCAGCCAGTACAGGTCGCGACCACGGTGTTTTTCCGGGTCGTAGCTACCACCGAATTTGAGCCCGATGATGTGTGCCAGCCAGCGTGCCAGTGCCTTGTTGGTCTGCACTTCGTGCTGTGGCGCACCGTTACGAACTGAATGGGCGACTACCATTTTTTTGCTCGGCGTTGGGGTCATGCGTCCCCCTTCAGCGACTCGATGAATGTAGTCGTTGGAAGTGCAGAGATCAGGCCAATCGCCGCGCAACAAGAATGCACAATGAATCAAGCGCTTGCGCCAACATTGATGGCACCGGGCCTGTTTCAATCTGCACGAACATCCGGTAATCCCCGGCAATTTGCATGATCGCGCGACCTACCTTTGCTCTCGAACGTCCCTCCATATAGCGTCAAACATGACGCATCGCTTGTTGATCGCCTGACGCCCGATTTGCATCGCAATCACCTTTGCTTCAGGTGCGTGCCGAGTCAATCGCCCCAGAATCTTCAGCATGGTGACCGCGTGCCCCTCATCTTCTTCGATGTGTATGCGGAAAAACTCCAGACCTTCCTCACTGATATTCAGCCTCTCCAGCGCCGCCAGAATCGGTTTGTAGAGCAATGGCACGATGGCTTCAGCCCCCAGGCATAGCGCAGCGAGACCTTCAACCGGATTTTCACTGCGGCAAAATTTCATGATCGAATGGGTAAATTCAATGGTCTGGGGCAGAGGCGGCTGCGCCGTGGCGTGGGTGCCCACAATATTGAGAGATCGTTGGAACAGATCGGCATGGGTGGATTTATCGTCACCGTCAATACCCATTTCCTCCTGCAGGTTTTCCATTAAAAGTTTAATGTCATCGAGTGACTCAAGGCGATTGATAACCGCACAAAGAAAGCGAGTGAAGTTTCGCGAGTAGTAATGATGCTGCACCAGAAAATAGCGCATGCCACTCAAAGAAACATGGCCCCTCCCCATTGCCACCAACAGCTCATGATGAACCAGTCTATTTAACGCGCCAGCGTCCAGCCACGTGTCCCATATGGAACCACCGGTGACCGCTTGAATGGCATGCACTACATCATCGCCGTATAACTTGTTATCTTTTTGCACCATAAAATTCCTTTTAACTCTCGCCCGGCCATCCAATGACCAAACCACTCAGTGACAAATTAACCAAAGCACTTAAGTCCTGACGGCAGTGTTTTAATCACTGCGCATCACTGCAAACAACTTGTCGCTCATACCTGGCGAGAAAATAAGCACACAGAGAGGCAAAAATAATACACAGACCACCTGAAGCAAGAATAAGAGCGCTGCTGGAAAATTGGAGCAACAGCCATCCACTGAGCAAGCTCGCGGGCGGAATAGCCAGATAGGCAATGAGCCTGGTGACCCCGACAGTCCGACCCAGAATGGCTTGCGGAACCACTTGTTGGCGATAGGTGAAAAAAGCGATGACCACCACGGATTGGCAGCAGGTGGAAAGCGCCCAAAGCGCCGCGAGTGTCCAGGGCTCGCTCGCCAGCGCTGCGGCCAACGTGAAGATCCCTGCCAGCAGGCAACTGCCCCGGATGAGCACGCCAGCCGGATAGCGCTTCACAAAAACTGCACCTGTTGCTGATCCGGCAACGGCACCTGCGCCAATGAGTCCGTAGTAGTAGCCGACATCGCTCAACGGCACAGCCAGGAGCGTGGTGAAAACATAGATCAGGCTGGCACCGATCAGGGCAAAACCGAAGTTGCAGAAGAAGAACAGCACAACCAATGAACACAGTTCTCGATGCCGAAGGACATAAAGCAGCCCGGCTTTGATTTCGGTGAAGACCCGGGTGGTGGCGGGCTGAGGTTTGCCCTGCTCTTTCAGCCAGTAGCAAAGCGGCAGAGAGAGCGCAAAGCCGACAATACTGACAACGAGAATCCGCTCCTTGGTGCTGAAAGCCAGTACCGCAGCCACGCTGATCGGCGCAACGATGCGAATGATGTTGTCACTGGCGTTGACGATCGCATTGAACCGATGAAGTTTTCGCCCCTCGACCAGCGCAGGAGCGATGCTCTGAAATACCGGGTGATGGGTTGCGCCAACGCTTGCCAGCATGAAGCTCAGCAGCAACAGCGTGATGCTCAAGGCGTCCCCGGACAAGGTGCTCACGGCGACATACATCAGGCTGCCGATGGCAATGTTGATAAGATCGCCACCGATCAGAAATCGCCGCTTGCTGTAGCGATCACTCCACACCCCGGCAAAGGGGGTGACCAGTATGTAAGGCGCCATCGCCGCGAAAAAAGCCAGCGATGTCCAGACAGGGGAGCCTGTCTGCTCATAGACGTAAAGCGGGATGAGAAATGCAATGGCCCATGAGCAAACGGACGTGATGACATAGGACGCCAGCAGCTTGAACATCTAGACGGTCTCCGTCTGCACGGATAGCTGCTGCGAATTGGCGAGATGCCCGCACACCGGGCAGTCCGGATTCTGCTGCCAGACTTCGGCAATGCCGACATCCAGATCGTCGAAGGTGAATTCCTTGAGCTTGTTGGTCAATTGTGGCGGCTGGCAGCCGGTAAGGATCTTGACGGTTTCGCTCACCATCATGCCCGCGGTCACGGCCACCAGGGTCACCAGTGCCGGGCCTGGGTGCCGGTAGGTTATGTCGTGTTGCTTGGCCATGGTCGAAATACTGTTAACCAGGCTGCTTTTGTTGCGCGCCGAAGTCAGCCAGCAAGCACCGCACCCCGAGCTGCCGGGTACCACCGAATAGAAAACCGAGCGGCGCACATCGAGCCCACCGGATATGAAGGGGACGCCCTCCTGAACGCAGGCCTCGTTCAGCCAGTCGGCCATGTAGTTCGCGGGTTTGTCGGCAACGCAAATCACAATATCGTGGCCACTTACGACTCTGGCGACATCCTGAGCCGATTCGAGGCGCGTCTCGTGGGCGGTGATGTCGAGGTGACTGTTGAACTCAAGCAACCGGCGCCGGGCGGTCTCGACCTTCGGCATCCCGATGTCGCTCTCCTTGTAAAGGATCTGTCGATTCAGGTTGCTCAACTCGATCTTGTCAAAATCAAGGATCGTCAGGTGATGTACACCCAGCGCTACCAGATCGAACAGGATATGGGTGCCGAGCCCGCCGCAACCCAGTACGCAGACCCTGGCTGCACGCAGTTTCTCCTGAGAGGAAAACTTGTTCTCTCCCACCGCCGCCATCGACCCGAAAAAATCGATGTTTCGGGAAAATCTGTTGCGATCGTGGTCCGAAAGAGAAGTCGTCTCGAACGCATCAGGACTCTCGACCAGTCGATATCTGATCAAATCCTGCGCAACGCTGCGCAGATCCTCCTGATCCACTGCGGGATAACGTTCGGCCACCTGGTTA
Organism: Pseudomonas sp. HMWF006; assembly: GCF_003061205.1. Classification (NCBI taxonomy): domain Bacteria; kingdom Pseudomonadati; phylum Pseudomonadota; class Gammaproteobacteria; order Pseudomonadales; family Pseudomonadaceae; genus Pseudomonas; species Pseudomonas sp. HMWF006. Next base: position 12,169 of record NZ_QAIU01000264.1, on the reverse strand, counting down.
ATCAACGTTTCGAATGGCGCACTGCCGTCCAGTGCAGTTGCGAATTCCCAGATAGCACCATGGGGGTCGGGGATCTTCGCGTATTGCCCGTTGAACCGCAGAACAATCTGGCCTTCAAGTTTGAACGGAATGATGGTCGGCTTCAGGCAAAGTTTCATATAGCAGCCTCAGATACGGTTAAAAACAAGTTCTTCAAGAACCAGGGCCATAAGGCCCCGGTCCTCATTGGCTAGCTCAGCCGATCTGAGAATCGCCAGCGGAAGATGCTTTTTCGAAAGTCATAATGATTTCCTCAAAAGTTAAAGGGCCAGTGGTCGAACCAACTTTCCACCGGAGTGAAGGTGTGCACATACAAAACCTAGAATAAGTTTCCGAGAGTTGCGAACCCGCGTTATTTCTTAATGTTACTCAAATAAAATGCGCACCATCACTCCTACTGCACGCAAGTGTTAGTTCTTACAGAAACCAGAAAAAACAATGTAGGAATATTTCCTAAAACTTAAACAACAAAAAACAATTACTAAAATCCAAAATAATTGTGACGAGCTGACACAACATTTCAGATACGACCAAGCGATGTGTTCCGCACGGCAAAAACACTGACGAACCGTGCGCGTCAGGACTTTTTCGATGCATCGAAAAAATCTCACGCGTGAGCCATTGATGGCACTTTGAATTGGTTGTAGTGTGGCTCACGCGTGAGATGTTCATAACGGAGTCATCGCCATGAAAAGCCGCTCCCCCACTGTTGCGTCAGAGAGCCCAAAGGGAGAGCGCTCGAAACCGTCCGCGAAAAAGCCGTCGAGCTTCTACATGAAGCAGATGCGTGCGGGCCTGGCTGCCGCCGGTTATGTGAAACACGAAACTTGGGTGCTTCCGGAAAACCGAAGCTTGCTCAAGCAAATGGAGCAACAGCTACGCCAACCGATTCTGGCTGGCTCATTCATGTCGGAGAATTACATGAGCGCAGGCAACAACTGGAACATTGATAGCCTCTTCAACGCCCTCAAGGCGCTGGATGAGGTGGCTTCGCACGAGATCACACTGTCTCTGATCCAGAGCTCCGAACCCAGCATCAAGCTGGAAATGAACGAATTCGGCGGTCTGCCGATTCACATCGCCCTGGCCGGTGCACAGATCATCGTCGACACCGTGCTGGTGGACAGCGATTCGATCACTGACGTGCGCGCCTTCAACGACGCCGTGCTGCGCAGCCGGGAAATGTTCCCGCTGTCGTCGATCGGTATCGAGTCGATGCCGAACGGGCAGACCGTTTACAACATGTTTGGCGCCCTCAGCGCCGACTCGAGCCTGACCAACGTCGTCACCGAGGTGAAAACCCTGGTCGACAACGTGCAGCGCGCGAGCGAAGCCTTCGAACACTTCTTCAAGTAATCAACAGGGAATATCCAATGACTCAGTCCATCTGGAGCAAGTTGTTCACCGCACTGCGCGGCGGCGCCAATGAAGTCGGCGAAGCGATCGTCGATCAACAGGCCCTGCGCATCCTCGACCAGGAAATCCGCGACGCCGACACCGCGCTGTCCAACGCCCGTCGCGAACTGGTCACCATCATGGCCAAGCACAAACTGGCAGCCGACCGCGTGAGCGAGTACGACGCCAAGATCAAGGACCTGGAAGCCAAGGCGGTCTCGGCCCTGAACGCTGGCCGTGAAGACCTCGCCATGGAAGTGGCCGAAGCGATTTCGACCCTGACCAATGACCTCACCGCCGAGAAAAAGCTCAGCGACGAATTCGGCACCTACGCCGAAAACATGCGCAAGGACATCAACAAGGCCGAAGCGCGAATCAAGAGCCTGCGCCAGCAAGTGGACATGGCCAAGGCCCGCGACAGCGTGCAGAAAGCCCAGGTCAGCGCATCCATCGCCAGCGGCGGCGCCAACGGCAAACTGGAAACGGCCGTCGGCACCCTGAACCGCCTGCAAGCCAAGCAGCAGCAACGCGCGGCCGAGTTGAGCGCAGCGGACGAACTGGCCGACGCTTCGACCGGCAACGATCTGGAACGCAAACTGCGCGACGCTGGCATCACGCCGAACGAAGGCAGCGCCAATGCGATCCTCGAGCGCCTGAAGCAGAAGTCCGCTCAGTAAACCCATAAACAAAACCGGTGGGAGCGGGCTTGCTCGCGAAGACGCAGTGTCAAACGACATCCCTGTTGAATGACATTCCCTCTTCGCGAGCAAGCCCGCTCCCGCATGGTTTGTGCAGTGCAAATGTCACTGCTCGTTCGCCGCCCGGCCCGGTACACTAGCGGCGCTTTTTACGACGAACACCTCCACCCGCCTCAAGGAACGTACCCATGGGATGGTTTAAAGATTTGCTGGGCACCAGCAACTGGCAGGCCGCTGCGCCAACCTCGACCGCCGCCAGCGGCCCACTCGGGATGGCTCAGGGCAAAGGCGTCCGGTTCGATTCGACCCTGGCGCTGCTGCTCGACGGTTCGACGTCGGTTCGGGTGCCTTTCGATCAGGCGATCTGGAGCGCAGGCTGGGTGGACCTCGGCCAGTCCAACAAACTGCACCGCTATTACATGAACGACGAGGATTTCTGGGTACAGATCCACGTCACCGGTGATGACCAGGTCGAATCGGTCACCCTGTTCAACTACCTCAGCTACGTGACCGTGAACAGTGACGCCGAACTGCAGCGCCTGGCCGGCCCCAACAGCCTGATCGGTCTGCCGGCCTACAGCCATCAGGGTGTCGAATACCTCCGCGAATGGGGCACCGAACAAGGCCAGACCGAACTGGTGCCGATGACCGAACACGTGGTCAATCCGGACGAGAGCTACACCATCAACCATCACTCGATGCTTTACGCGCGCGACACCGGCCTGACCGATCGCCGCGAACTGCTGCTGTTCTCCGTCGAACAAGACGAAGAAGGCACCGTCAGCCTGAGCACCTCACTGGGCATCTCGCTGTACACGACTGACCTGAGCACCATTTAAATAAGGAAGTTTTTCATGCTGGAAGTGCTGGCCGTTTCCCTGAACAAGACCGCGTTGACCGGTTTCGCTGTCTACCTGATCGGCGCCGTGCTGCTGTTCATGCTGTTTCAATTCATCTACACCCGCATCACCCCGCACAAAGAGTTCGAGCTGATTCGCGCCGGCAACAGTGCCGCGGCCATCGCCCTGGCCGGTGCAATCATCGGGTTCGCGATTCCGGCAAGCAACATCATCTCCCACTCGGTCAACGTCCTCGACTTCGTACTCTGGGCGGTGATTGCGGCCGTGGTGCAACTGCTGGCATTCCTGGCAACCGGTCTGGTGCTCAAGGGCACGTCCCAGCGCATCGCCAACGGTGAAATCGCCTCGGGCATCTACGTGGCCGCAGTGGCCATCAGCGTCGGCATGCTCAACGCCGCATGCATGACCCCGTCCAACTGATCGGCAGGAAGCCTTCGATGAAACGCAGCAAGTACGTTCAACTGTCCCTCGCCGCTTCAGTGGCGCTGGCGATTTCCGGCGAGGTGGCCGCGCAGGACACGCAACGCTTTCAATCTGTCGAGGAGTGCGTCGGCGCCGAAGTGGCCGCCGATGTCTGCACCAACGCCTACGTCGCGGCGCTGACCGAGCACCGGCGCATTGCACCGGCCTACGACGACAAGGCCCAGTGCGATGCAGATTTCGCCGCGGACTGGTGTCAAAAAAACTCCGCTGGCCGCTTTGTACCGAAACTCGGCGGGTTCAAGGTGCCGCAAAACGGTGAGGCACCGCAGAATCTCGACGCTGTGGCCAATGCGCAAATGCCCGCGGGTGAAGCCGCGGCTGCACAGCATGTGCAAAGCACGTCCCACTCTTCCGGGGGCGGGGGCAATGGCTGGCTGAGTGGCTGGCTGATCGGCAACGCGATGAGCAACAACGCGAACCGTACGGTATATCGAGATCGCGACGATGACCGCCAGACCTACACCACCTCGACGCAATACCGCAAAATCGAGTCGGCACCGACGAGTCGTAACGACACCAGCAGCTACGACAGCACTCGAAGCAAATCGGTAAATGTCGCTTCCTCGACCTCCCGCGGCGGCTTCGGCAGTCAGTCTTCGGCGCGCAGCGGTTGGGGCGGCTGGGGCAGTTCGAGCAGCTGACCATGAAGAAGATCCACTGCGCCGAGCGCCCCGACTGGCAACAGACCGCCGAAGAGCTCGGTTTTCTGTTCCACACCATCGACGACGAGCCGTACTGGGACGAAAGCGCTTACTACCAGTTCACGCTCGCGCAGATCGAAAACGATCTGGAGGACCCGACCACCGAACTCCACGAGATGTGCATGGATCTGGTCGATCGCGTGGTGCGCAGCGAAGAACTGCTGGATCGTCTGAGTATTCCGGTTTCGTACTACGACATGATCCGAACATCCTGGCTGGAAGGTCATCCGCATCTGTACGGACGCATGGACTTTTCCTACAGCGGCAACGGCCCGGCGAAACTGCTGGAGCTCAACTACGACACACCGACCAGCCTCTATGAAGCGGCGGCGTTTCAGTGGGGCTGGCTGGAACAATGCATCGAGCGCGGGATGCTGCCGCGCCATGCCGACCAGTTCAACAGCATTGATACCAAACTGCATCAGGCGTTTTCCGAGTTGCAGCTCAAGCGGCCGTTCTACTTCGCCTCGATGAAAGATTCCGTCGAAGACCGCGGCACCACCGACTATCTGCGCCTGATTGCAGAAAAAGTCGGTATCGAGTCGCGGCACATCGACATCGAAGACATCGGCCTGACAGCCGAAGGCCGCTTCGTTGATCTGCAGGATCGCTGGATCCCGCACCTGTTCAAGCTCCATGCCTGGGAGTTCATCTTCCACGAACCGTTTGGGCCAGCGATTGCCGAGTGCGACACGCAGTTCTTCGAACCCGCATGGAAGTCGATCCTGTCGAACAAGGGCGCGCTGCCATTGCTGTGGGAGCTGCATAAGGGGCACCCGAACCTGCTCGCGGCGCACCTTGATCCAAATCCAGCCAGTGCGGTGCCGAAAGGCTGGGTGCGCAAACCGTATTTCTCCCGCGAAGGCGCCAACATCGAACTGCAAACGGCGGAAGGTCTGATCGTCAAAGAGGACGGGCCTTACACCGATGCGCCGTTTATCCTGCAGGCGTTTGCGCCGTTACCGAAGTTCGATGACAGCTACACCCTGATCGGCTCGTGGGTGATTGGCGACCAGGCGGCGGGGATTGGTGTGCGCGAAGACAACAGCCTCATTACGAAAG
>NZ_QAIU01000264.1:0-6921 GCF_003061205.1 Pseudomonas sp. HMWF006 | reverse complement strand
GCCCCACTTGATCCTCGACTGAAAACGAACAACCTGTGCGAGCCTGCTCGCGATAACCGACTGTCATTCAATAAATGTTTTGACTGACCCGACGCCTTCGCGAGCAGGCTCGCTCCCACAAAAAAGGCCCGTCGCTTGTTGCGACGGGCCTTTTTATTTAACGCGGATGCAGCAACCAATCAGAACGGAATATCGTCATCAAAGCTGTCGAAATCCGGAGCCGGTTGCGGTGCGGCCTGCTGTGGAGCCGGGGCCGGGCGCTGTTGCGGAGCCGACTGCTGCGGGCGTGGCGCCTGCTGACGCGGAGCCTGCTGCTGGTAGTTGTTGCCACCGCCTTGTTGGTCGCCCTGTTGTGGACGGCCGCCGAGCAGTTGCATGGTGCCTTGCATGTCGACCACGATTTCAGTGGTGTAACGCTTGATACCGTCTTTTTCCCACTCGCGGGTCTGCAGCTTGCCTTCGATGTAGACCTGCGAACCCTTGCGCAGGTATTCGCCGGCGATCTCGGCAACCTTGCCGAACATCGACACACGGTGCCATTCGGTCTTCTCGACCTTCTGACCGGTTTGCTTGTCGGTCCACTGTTCGCTGGTTGCCAGACTCAGGTTGGTCACGGCGTTACCGTTAGGCAGGTAGCGAACTTCGGGATCCTGGCCGCAAGTGCCGACCAATATGACTTTGTTAACCCCACGGGCCATAACGTTCTCCTAGGCTTCGCAAGCAGCCCCGGCCGGGTTGTTCACCAGGCGTTCGAGGGTGTCGCGATCCACTAATTCTTTGTCCAGTTTGATGTAAACAGCCGCTTCGTCAGCGACTATCACTGCATCTGTTACCCCTACGAGGGCCTTGAGGCGCTCGACCAGACCCGCTTCACGGATCGCCTCGGGCGACAACGGCAAGCGCAGACTCGTCACGTAGGGAGGTTCGCGCATGGTAACAGCAAAGGCCAGCCAGATGGCAGCCAGACCGGCACATCCAAGGAACACAACCGACAGACCGCCATGCTGAAACAGCCAGCCGCCAAGTATCCCGCCGAGTGCCGAACCCAGGAATTGACTGGTGGAATACACGCCCATCGCCGTGCCCTTCCCGCCCGCCGGTGAAACCTTGCTGATCAGCGACGGCAATGAGGCCTCCAGCAGATTGAACGCGGTGAAAAACACCACCGTGCCGATCACCAGCGCCCGCAAGCTGTCACCGAACTGCCAGAAGAATAGCTCAGTGAGCATCAGCGTCATGACGGCGCCGAGCAAAACTCGTTTCATTTTGCGTTTCTTCTCGCCATAGATGATGAACGGGATCATGGCGAAGAACGAAATCAACAACGCGGTGAGGTAGACCCACCAGTGCTGTTCCTTGGGCAAACCGGCCTTTTCCACCAGCGCCAGCGGCAAGGCCACGAAGCTCGACATCAACATGGCATGTAACACAAAGATGCCCAGATCCAGGCGCAGCAGATCCGGATGCTTGAGCGTCGGCATCAACGCCTGCCGCGCAACGCCGGACTCACGATGCTGCAATGGCCCGGTGGACTTCGGCACCACGAACAGGATGATGGCGATACCAATCAGGGCCATCGCCCCGGTGGCGAGGAACAAGCCCGAGAGCCCGAAAGCCCGGGTCAACAACGGCCCGACGACCATGGCCACGGCAAACGACAGACCGATGGTCATGCCGATCATGGCCATCGCCTTGGTGCGGTGCTGTTCGCGAGTGAGATCGGAGAGCAAGGCCATGACCGCCGCGGAAATCGCCCCGGCGCCTTGCAGGATGCGACCGGCGATCACGCCCCAGATCGAATCCGCCTGCGAGGCCAGCACACTGCCAAGGGCGAAGACGATCAAGCCCAGGTAAATGACGGGGCGCCGGCCAATACGGTCGGAAATGATCCCGAACGGAATCTGGAAAATCGCCTGGGTCAGGCCGTAAGCGCCGATGGCCAGCCCGATCAAGGCCGGGGTCGCGCCCGCCAGATCCATGCCATAGGTCGCCAGGACCGGCAACACCATGAACATGCCAAGCATACGGAAGGCGAACACCAGGGCCAGACCGCTCGCCGCGCGGGTCTCGCTACCACTCATGCGTTCGCTGTGGGGATCGTGCATGGAAAAACCTCGTGTGAACCGGCGGCGATTCTACCAGTCCCATCGAAAGACGGGGTATATCGCGACGCTTTGCCACGTATAGATGAAACTCTCTTCATGTAGAGCAAAAAACGCTTCGCTTGATAGTGTGCATCCATCCAGTATTTGCCCGTATACTCCTACGTTTTCGACGCCCGCCGAGCGAGGCCACTTTGGACAAGATCCTGATACGTGGGGCCCGTACCCACAACCTGAAGAACATCGACCTGACCCTGCCACGGGACAAACTGATCGTCATCACCGGCCTGTCCGGATCCGGCAAATCGTCTCTGGCCTTCGACACGCTGTACGCCGAAGGTCAGCGCCGCTATGTCGAATCGCTGTCGGCCTACGCCCGTCAGTTCCTGTCGATGATGGAAAAACCCGACGTCGATACCATCGAAGGCCTGTCGCCGGCGATCTCCATCGAACAGAAGTCGACCTCGCACAACCCGCGCTCCACGGTCGGCACCATCACCGAAATCTACGACTACCTGCGTCTGCTGTATGCACGCGTCGGTACGCCGCGCTGCCCCGATCACGATATTCCGCTGGAAGCACAGACCGTCAGCCAGATGGTCGACCTGGTGCTGGCCCAACCGGAAGGCAGCAAACTGATGTTGCTGGCGCCGGTGATACGCGAACGCAAGGGCGAGCACTTGTCGGTGTTCGAGGAATTGCGCGCGCAGGGCTTCGTCCGCGCCCGGGTCAACGGCCGCATTTGCGAGCTTGATGAACTGCCGAAACTGGACAAGCAGAAGAAGCACTCGATCGACGTGATCGTCGACCGCTTCAAGGTCCGCGCCGACCTGCAGCAACGCTTGGCCGAGTCATTCGAGACCGCGCTGAAACTGGCAGACGGCATTGCCCTGGTCGCGCCGATGGACGACGAGCCGGGCGAAGAGATGATCTTCTCTGCACGCTTTGCCTGCCCGATCTGCGGCCATGCGATCAGCGAACTGGAACCCAAGCTGTTCTCCTTCAATAACCCGGCCGGCGCCTGCCCGACCTGTGACGGTCTGGGCGTTAAGCAATTCTTCGACATCAAACGTCTGGTCAACGGCGACCTGACACTGGCCGAAGGGGCGATCCGCGGCTGGGACCGGCGCAACGTCTATTACTTCCAGATGCTCGGGTCACTGGCCTCGCACTATGGCTTCAGCCTGGAAGTACCGTTCAACGAACTGCCGGCCGACCAGCAGAAATTCATCCTGCACGGCAGCGGTTCGCAAAACGTCGATTTCAAATACCTGAACGACCGCGGCGATATCGTCAAACGCTCGCACCCGTTCGAAGGCATCGTGCCGAACCTTGAGCGCCGCTACCGCGAGACCGAGTCGGCCAGCGTGCGTGAAGAACTGGCCAAGTTCCTCAGCACCCAGGCTTGCCCGGACTGCCGTGGCACTCGCCTGCGCCGTGAGGCGCGGCACGTATGGGTAGGTGAGAAAACCCTGCCGGCGGTGACCAATCTGCCGATCGGCGATGCGTGCGAGTATTTCGGCGAGCTGAAGATGACCGGCCGCCGCGGCGAAATTGCCGACAAGATTCTCAAGGAGATTCGCGAGCGTCTGCAGTTTCTGGTCAACGTCGGCCTTGACTACCTGTCGCTCGATCGCAGTGCGGACACCCTGTCCGGCGGTGAGGCACAGCGGATTCGTCTGGCCAGCCAGATCGGTGCCGGTCTGGTCGGGGTGCTGTACATCCTCGACGAGCCTTCCATCGGCCTGCACCAGCGCGACAATGATCGCTTGCTCGGCACCCTCAAGCACCTGCGCGATATCGGCAACACAGTGATTGTGGTCGAGCACGACGAAGACGCCATTCGTCTGGCTGACTATGTCGTGGATATCGGCCCGGGTGCCGGCGTGCATGGTGGGCAGATCGTCGCCGAAGGTACGCCAGCCGAAGTCATGGCGCATCCTGACTCCCTGACCGGCAAGTACCTGTCCGGGCGAGTGAAGATCGAAGTGCCCGCCAAACGCACACCGCGCAACAAGAAACTGACCCTGTCGCTCAAGGGCGCGCGCGGCAACAACCTGCGCAACGTCGACCTGGAAATCCCGATTGGTCTGCTGACGTGTGTGACCGGTGTGTCCGGCTCGGGCAAATCAACCCTGATCAACAACACGCTGTTCCCGCTGAGCGCCACGGCACTCAATGGTGCGACCACGCTGGAAGCTGCCGCGCACGACAGCATCAAAGGCCTGGAACATCTCGACAAGGTGGTCGATATCGACCAGAGCCCGATCGGTCGTACGCCGCGTTCCAACCCGGCAACCTACACCGGCCTGTTCACTCCGATCCGCGAACTGTTCGCCGGCGTGCCCGAGTCGCGCTCCCGTGGCTATGGTCCGGGGCGTTTCTCGTTCAACGTCAAGGGCGGGCGCTGTGAAGCGTGCCAGGGCGATGGCCTGATCAAGGTGGAAATGCACTTCCTGCCGGACATCTACGTGCCGTGCGACGTGTGCAAGAGCAAGCGCTACAACCGCGAAACCCTTGAGATCAAATACAAGGGCAAGAGCATCCACGAAACGCTCGAAATGACCATCGAGGAAGCTCGGGAATTCTTCGACGCGGTACCCGCGCTGGCGCGCAAGCTGCAGACGCTGATGGACGTCGGTCTGTCGTACATCAAGCTCGGGCAGTCGGCGACGACCTTGTCCGGCGGTGAAGCGCAGCGGGTCAAGCTGTCACGCGAGCTGTCCAAGCGCGATACCGGCAAGACCTTGTATATCCTCGATGAGCCGACCACCGGCCTGCACTTCGCGGATATCCAGCAATTGCTCGACGTACTGCACCGTTTGCGCGACCACGGCAACACCGTGGTGGTGATCGAACACAACCTCGACGTGATCAAGACCGCCGACTGGCTGGTCGACCTCGGGCCGGAGGGTGGCTCCAAAGGTGGACAGATCATCGCCACCGGCACCCCGGAACAAGTGGCCGAGATGAAACAATCTCACACGGGGCATTACCTCAAGCCGTTGCTGATTCGCGATCGCGCTTAAACGCCGGGCATGAAAAAGCCCCTGTCACCGCAACAGTGACAGGGGCTTTTTTTGTCTGGGCAATCAGGTGTGAGATTGCAGGTAGTTCTCGAGACCAATCAGCTTGATCAGGCCCAACTGCTTTTCCAGCCAGTAGGTGTGATCTTCTTCGGTATCGTTGAGCTGAACCCGCAGGATCTCGCGGCTGACGTAGTCTTTGTGCTGTTCGCACAACGCAATGCCTTTGCACAGTGCGGCACGGACTTTGTACTCAAGACGCAGATCGGCTTCGAGCATCTCCGGCACGGTGCTGCCGACATCCAGATCATCCGGACGCATGCGCGGCGTGCCTTCGAGCATCAGAATCCGGCGCATCAGCGCGTCAGCGTGACCCGCTTCTTCTTCCATCTCGTGATTGATTCGTTCGTAGAGCTTGGTGAAACCCCAGTCCTCATACATGCGCGAGTGAACAAAATATTGGTCACGCGCGGCCAGCTCGCCGGTCAGCAACGTGTTGAGGTAATCGATAACGTCTGGGTGGCCTTGCATCGCCCTACATCTCCCTGCATGAAAGGTCTGTAGTTTGAACCAAGCCGACTGGAAGGTCACTCTTTCCGCGCAATAAAAGTGAAGAAATTCTGAGAAAAGCAGCCTAAATAACGCAAAAACCGCCCTCAATGAGGGCGGTTCTGCTTCTCGTTTAGACTTCGTTAAGCTGTACATCCAGCAGCTTTGCGATTGCTTCTCCATACGCTGGATCGGCTTTGTAGAAATGCTGCAGTTGGCGGTCAACCACATCGGGTGTAACACCGCTCATGGCGCCGGCGATATTGCTGACCAACAAGGCCTTTTGCTCGTCACTCATCAGTCGGAACAACGCACCGGCGTGGCTGTAGTAATCGGTGTCTTCGCGATGATCGTAGCGATCGGCAGCACCACTCAAAGCCAATGCCGGCTCCGCATAGCGTGGTGCCTGTTTTGGCGATTCGATGTAGCTGTTCGGCTCATAGTTGGGCGCTGCACCACCATTGCTGCCAAAGGCCATTGAGCCATCACGCTGGTAAGTGTTGACCGGGCTACGTGGCGCGTTTACCGGCAATTGCTGGTGATTGGTGCCAACACGGTAGCGATGGGCATCGGCGTAGGCGAAGACACGGCCTTGCAGCATGCGATCTGGCGACAGACCGACACCCGGCACCATGTTGCTCGGCCCAAACGCAGCTTGCTCGACTTCAGCAAAATAGTTGAGCGGGTTGCGGTTCAACTCCAGCTCACCGACTTCGATCAGCGGGAACTCCTTCTGCGACCAGGTCTTGGTCACGTCGAACGGGTTCTCGTAGTGCGCTGCAGCCTGCGCCTCGGTCATGATCTGGATGCATACGCGCCATTTCGGGAACTCGCCGCGTTCGATCGCTTCGAACAGGTCACGCTGCGCGTAGTCCGGATCAGTACCGGCCAGGCGTGCGGCGTCTGCCGGGGCGAGGTTCTTGATCCCTTGCTTGGTTTTGTAGTGCCATTTCACCCAGTGACGCTCGCCTTGAGCGTTGATCAGGCTGTAGGTGTGGCTGCCGAAGCCGTGCATATGACGATAACCGTCTGGAATGCCGCGGTCAGAGAACAGAATCGTGACCTGGTGCAGCGCTTCCGGGGAATGTGACCAGAAATCCCACATCATCTGCGCGCTTTTCAGGTTGCTCTGCGGCAGACGTTTTTGGGTGTGGATAAAGTCTGGAAATTTCAGCGGATCACGGATGAAAAATACCGGCGTGTTGTTGCCGACAATGTCCCAGTTGCCTTCTTCGGTGTAGAAC
>NZ_QAIU01000263.1:2396-44127 GCF_003061205.1 Pseudomonas sp. HMWF006 | reverse complement strand
GACCTTGTCCGCCGGGGCCGCCATTGGGGCCGGCATTCGCACGCTCTGCCGGCGTTGCCGCCTGGTTCAGCACGCAATAGGTGCCATCACGGGGGAACATCAGCAACACATCACTGCGATAGCCTGGTTGCAGAAAATTACTGCCGATGCCACCACTGACACTTTTCTTGTTCACCCCGATCGGGCGGATGGCAGTGCGCGTCAGGCCGTCGGCGGCGATCTCGAATTGCGGAACAAGTTCGACCGGTTTGCTGGAGTCAGGCACTGTCACCGGGCACAGGTCGGCGATCAGCGCTGCTTGTTCCTTTGGCGTGCCGCCGAGTATGCCCTGCAGCGCAAGACTGGCTTTGGCACCACTGGTGTTCATGGGCACGATTTGCAAATTCACGGTGTCATGGATGCCGCCGTGAATGAAGCGCCAGCGTTGAATTTCTCCTGCGGCTATGCCGCGCAAAGTCGGCTGGACCGCACCGTTGATACTGGTGAACCGGCCGCTGTTGTCCCAGACCGTGGGGGAGGAGAGTTGCGCGTCGAAGTTCTCCACCACACCGGTTTTATCGCCGGGGCACGACCAGGTGCCGTCCTTCTGCGTGATGATGTTGCCCTTGTCGTCGAAACACGCATAAGGAATTTGCTGGAACAGAAAGACTTGCTCGGTGAGGGGCTTGCCCGCCGCGTCCTTGAGGATGGTGTCGATGTCTCCCGGCTTGTCACCGGTGTAGGGGCGATTGCCGCGCACGATCAGCGCGCCCGCTGCGCCGCTGGCGACCTGAAGCGCCGTGGAACCATGTCGGTGTGCGTGATACCAGAACGTACCTGAAGGGTGATCGGTGGGAATATTGACCTCGTACTCAAACTTTGTTTGCGGCGCGATGTTCAGCAGCACGTTATCGCTGTTGCCGGACGGTGAGACGTGCATTCCGTGGTAGTGCAGATTGATCGTGTTGAAACAGCCGGGATCGCCATTCGCCGGATCAAGCCCCCCCGGACAACTGGGATCGTTTTTCTCCAGTTGATTGTCCAGATGCACCCGCAGGGTGTTGCCCGGTTGCACATCAATGAGCGGCCCCGTCAGACAGCCGCCGTATGAGCGCAACATGACCTTGTCTTTGGCACCGTCGGGCCTCCCCGGGTTGTAGATGTAGTTTTCGCGCTTCTGCACTTGCAGGTTGAGTTCGACTGTTTGCCCGTCACGCGTGATGTCACCTGCCGGATCGCACCCTGTTGATGGTTGGGCCAGTTCAATGGCCTTCAGCGTGCCTGTCTGGCTTTTTTCAAGGAGCCTGGGCGGTGAAAGGAACGGTTGAGCCGTGAGTTCGGCGAGTGCCGTGGAGGTGGTTGCACACACGATCAGCCCTGCGAAGATCCTGTAACGCGAATTCATTTCCTGCTCCCTGCGCATTGCGCAAATGTCCCACAGCCATGACAGCCGGGTGTCCGTTGAGATAGTTCGACCGGGCAATGTGAACGCCGGTAGCTGTGCGCCTCCTATGAAGAACCGGTGCGCTTGAGCACAAGGGCGATGGTTTCAGCGAGAGCCGAATCGCAGGTGCGCCCGGCGCCCGGGGTGTAGACCGGTGGTTTGGCAACGGAAGGGTCGCCGCTGGTGAAGGGAGGACGGGGGTTGTACTGGATGTTCAACTGCACCTTTTGGGCGACCAGCTCACCGGCAATCAAGGCAATGATTGCCAAGGCTTCGTCGAGCCCCGATGAAATGCCACCGCCGGTGATACGTTGTCTGTCGACGATGTAACGAGGATAACCGTCTACCACATTGACCCGAGTGAACAGTTTCAGGCAGGCGATAAAGGCCCAATGCGTGGTGGCGTTATAACCGTCCAGCAAACCTGCTGCGGCCGCGAGCAAGGCACCTTCGCAGACCGAGGCGCAATATTGCGCAGCACTGCCTTGCTGAAACAGCCAGGTCATACGCCGGGGATCTTTCATCAGACGTTGCAAATCGGTGGGTTCACCGCCGGGAATCCACAGCAGGTCGATGTCATCGGAATGTTGATCGAACACCGGTAGATCGCCACCGATGGTCATGCCATCACGCGTGGTGATGGATGGCCCATCAAGGGAAATCAGCCGGACGGAGCGGCGAGGGGCGCTGGTGTTCGTCTGCGGTTCAACCAGCTTCATCCAGTTGAACAGTTCGTAAGGGGCGCTGATGTCGAGCAAGTCCACACCATCGTAGATGGCAATTGCGATCAGGTAGTGTCCTGGTGCAGGCATGACTCCCTCCTTGGGAACACCGCGGCGAACGCACTGGCGTCGTCAGGTGTATAGCGTTGCGCCAATCAGCAATGCGATGCCCGGACAGCGGAACCGGAGGTCGTCCACCCAAGGCCAATGGCCAGTAGAGAGGGTTTTGGCAGCATAGTCGGGGTTGTCATGCGTGCAAGAAGATTTTATGCGCAACCGCCCAATGGTATTGGGCCTGGTGGTTTTCGCACCATGACTTGTAAGAAGCCTGAAACAGTCACACCTATCAATGCAAAATGTTGGCCTGGAAATGACTTCTACTTCGTATTTTTTGTGCAGCCACTGGAGGGGTGCGGATAAGGCTTACAGCACATTCATCCGTCGTCGCACACTGCAAACGCCTAGCCACGACGTTAACTGGGCAGTGAGAAATGAGCAGCGAATTCGAAGCCTTTTCGCGGAGTGATCTAATCAAACCGGATACTCATTCAGCGCAGAGTGCTCGCCAAGTGCGGTGGCCTATGACCAAGCGATTCTGGCAGACGCGTAAAAGCGTAACTATACGGTTGAGCGCATGATCGAGAGTCTGGACATGCCAGCCACGATTCTGCGTCCGGCTTACTTCATGCAAAACGACCACATGGTGCAGCAGACTATTCAGAATTACTCGGTTTACCCCATGCCAATCGGCGGGGCAGGCGTGTCGATGATTGACACGTACGATATCGCTGATGTCGCGGTCGCAGAGTTACTGCGACGCGATACGGCGCCCTCTGCGCTGCGCCGTGAAACTCTGGAATTGGTTGGGCCGCAAGTGCTCACAGGTACGTCGGTGGCGAATATCTGGAGCCATGCCTTGGGCCGTGAGATCGCCTATGGAGGGGATGACGTGGCCGCTTTCGAAGGACAACTGGCTTCGTATGGCCCCACCTGGCTGGCGTATGACATGCGTCTGATGATGTCGGGTATTCAGAACTTCGGCATGCGATCAGCCGAAGGAACTGTAGAACACCTACAGACCCTCATAGAGCATCCACTGCGCACCTATGAAGACTTTGTACGCGATGCCATTTCCGATTCATTTCCTGGGCCTTGAAACTCAACTCGCGAATAAGCGCAGATCATTTCGCGCGATGAGGTTACCTTGGGTGTCAACTACCACCGAACCAGTTATAGCCCTGGTCCTCCCAGTAACCACCGGGATAGGTATTGGTGACGAACATTGCCTGGATGTGTTTCGGGTTCTTGTAGCCGAGTTTGGTCGGCATCCGCAGTTTCATCGGGAAGCCATATTGACGCGGCAGTACGGCACCATCGTAAGTCAGTGTCAGCAGGGTTTGTGCATGCAGCGCCGTGGGCATGTCGATACTGGTGTAGTAATCGTCTGCGCATTTGAAACCGACGTACTTCGCATCAGTGTCGGCCCCGACGCGCTTGAGGAACTCGCTGAAGCGCACACCGCCCCAGCGTCCGATAGCGCTCCAGCCCTCGACGCAAATATGCCGGGTGATCTGCTCGGTCTGGGCCATGGCGCGCAGTTCCTCAAGCTTCCAGCTGTGCTTGTCGGCGACCATGCCGGAGACTTCCAGGCGGTAGCTCTCTTCATCGACGGCCGGTGCTTCGTCGATGCCGTAAAAGGCATTGAAGGGAAATGGCCGTGTGATCATCGACTCAGGATAGGTGGGGGCCAAGGCGTTGGGGTTGAACAGCCAGCCCTGAACCCGGTCATTGAAGCGCGACATGGACGCCAGCGCCGTTTCAACCTGTTCGTTATCTGAGATATTGCAGCCGGACAACATGGCCACGCCGCCAAGGGTCAAACTGCGCAGCAGGAAGGCGCGTCGCGAGTGATCTTCGACCTTGAGCGAGATAATTTTTCGCGCGTCCTTCAAAATGGCCGATTCATCCAGTTCCGGGCGCTTCCTCATACGTGCTCCTTATGGCCTGCAATCATGGCCCATAACGTCTTCGGCACGAGTGCGACCATCACCAAATGCACGACGATGAACGCCACCAATAAAAACATCGCAATGAAGTGCACATGCCGTGCGCTGTCGTAGCCGCCGAGCAGTTCGCGTAACAGCGGAAACTGGACTGATTTCCACAACACCAATCCGGAAATCACCAAAACGATAATGTCGAGCATCACAAAAAGATACGCCACACGCTGCACATGGTTGTAATGGCTTATATCGTCATGCCCTAGCTGACCATGCAGTGCAGACCACAGGTCATGAAAAAAGCCTTTGGGGGAAACGGGGAAGAAACGCCGTGACAGTCGACCGCTGAAAATATTGAAAAGCACATAGAGAAGGCCGACGCCGACCAGCACCCACATGGCTGCGAAATGCCATTGCAACGCGCCCCCCAACCAGCCGCCCAAGGTGATCGCGTTGGGGAAATTGAAACCATAAAGCGGAGAGGCGTTGTAGATACGCCATCCGCTTGTGACCATCACCACTACCGCCAAAGCGTTCAGCCAATGGGCCAGTCTCAGCCAGGCAGGATGGCTGTTGGGCGGGGCCGGCGCAGCGGCACTGGTTGTTTCAGGTACAGATGGCATTGGAGGAGCCTCCAGCTCTGAACAACGTCTTACCTATTGACGAGTGTAGACGCTACCCCGGACCAGAGCGCCTGCCTTCAATATGGGCGCAGCGTAAACATTCTCTTGGTAACGGTCGCCAGCCAGCTAGGCTTGTCATCTGAACAGAGCGGTGAGGGCAGGGTTATGCCAACGATAAAAACGGCGCTTGTCCTGGCCGGCGGTGGAAGCCTGGGGGCGGTTCAGGTCGGGATGTTACGGGCCCTGGTGGAGGCTGACGTTGTATTCGACCTGGTGGTTGGCGCGTCGGTCGGCGCCATCAACGGTGCTTACTTTGCAGCCAGACCGAATGCCAAAGGCGTGAGCGAGCTCGCGGACTTCTGGCGTAGCCTGCGCAAGTCGGACGTGTTCCCGTTTTCGGCGCTCGACACCCTCAAGGGCCTTCTGAATCGTCGCGGTCACCTGCTGAGTGCATCCGCCTTGCACCGTTTGGTAAGCAGGTCACTGCCGGTCAAATTGATCGAAGATACCGAGTTACCGCTCTATATCGTCACCACCAATTTGCTCAGCGGTGCCGAAGAGCTTTTATCCAGTGGCAGTGCTGAACAGGCTTTGCTCGCCAGCGCTGCGATACCTCTGGTGTTTCCCTGCGTGCGACTCGGCGAAAAATTTCTGGTCGACGGCGGCGTCACCAGCAACACACCGATTGCCAGTGCCGTGGCATTGGGTGCGACACGGGTTGTGGTTTTACCCACCGGGTTCGGTTGTGCCTGCCCGTGTCCGCCCAGTGGGCTAGTGGCGTTGGCCTTGCATACGCTTAACTTGATGAGCATGCGTCAGCTGGTGCGTGACATCGAGTTGTATCGCGCGCGCGCAGCTATCCATGTCGTGCCGCCGTTGTGCCCGCTGGATGCTTCGGTATTCGATTTCAATCAGACCGATCAACTGCTGCAACGCGCATATCAATCCACCCAGGCCTGGATAGGCGAGGGTGGTTTGATCCGTGACGGGATACCCGATTCGTTGCTGGCTCACACGCATCATCTGGATGACGAGTGATTGTCCGCCTCATAACGGCGTGGTGAGCGAAAAAGGAATACGCAGCTCTTCGACAGGCCCCGTATCCCGGCCACACATTTCGTCATGTACGCATTGCTGCACCAGCACGCACGGAAAGGCCGGCACGGTTTGCAGCAGGTCCCGCAGGTGAGTGATCGAACGCAGGTGCATCGGCTTGGCTGCATCATCAAGCAGGGTGAACTGGCCGTGATCGAGGCGGATCCGTGCCAGGTAAAAACCACCTTCGAGTGACAGCAGCTCCAGCTCGCGGATTTCGCTGTTGGCCGCACGTTCGGTGAGGGTTTGCAGGTTCATGCTTCACTCCTTGCCTACCAGGGTAGGCGTTCTCCATCGTAGGCAAAGAAATGGCCGCTGTCGGCCGGCGTCAACTGGTCAATCAAGGTCAGTAGCTGGTCAGCGGCGACGTCTGCCGGCCGGGCGCTGGACGCCCCGCGAAAAGGTTGCGATAGCGCCGATACGACAGTGCCCGGATGCAGGCTGAGCAAGCGGCTCTGCGGGCGAGTGCGCGCCAGTTCGATGGCTGCGGTCTTGATCAGCATGTTCAGTGCAGCCTTGGATGCACGATAGGCGTACCAGCCGCCCAAACGGTTGTCGCCAATGCTCCCGACCTTGGCCGAAAGCATCGCCATCGCTCCCTGAGGATCGAGCAGCGGCAGAAAGTGGCGCAGCACCAATGCCGGTCCCAGCGTGTTCACTTGAAACACGGCTTGCAGCGCCTCCGGCTCGATCGCGCTGAAGCTTTTTTCCGGCTTGATCGCGTCGCGATGGAGCAGGCCGGCCGCGTGGATGATCAACTGATACGGTGCTTCGGCTGCCAGCTCCGTGGCAGCACCGGCAATCGTTTCGGGGCGTTCCAGGTCCAGTGCGGGAACGGTCCGGCGCCCCAGCGCACGAACCCCGGCACAGCGCGGATCCTGTTCAAGTTGTTCGCAAAAAGCTGTGCCGAGGGCTCCACTGGCGCCGATCACCAGCGCACGGTAACCGTCGCCGAGCGAGGCCATGGTCAGTGCGCGGTTCATTGGCTTGCTCCGGCACCCTGGCGACGGAAGAACAACGTCACCTGGCCGACCTCTACCCCGAACTTGGACATGGCGGTGCGGTTGATCAGCGTGTCCTCGTCCATCAGGTACATCCAGTCGTCCATGCTCATTTCGTACGTCGAGTCGTCGACCGGCAGGTTCAGGCGATAGCGCCAGTGCAAGGTATTGCCAGCGACCTGGCCCTTGGCGACGCCCACCACGTCATCCGCGCGCCCGCTCCAGCGCCCTTGGCCCTCGGGCGTGAGGGTCCAGACGCGGCGCTGGCGGGTGCCGTCGCTGTACAGGAAATGCTCGTCGAGAATCAGGTTGTTGCCCTCACGACGGCTGACGATGTTGACCTCGAACCGCTTGGCCACCTCACCGCTGCGCTTCTGAAACATCCCCCAGGCTTTGACGGGCTGACTGAAAAACTGCTCCAGATCCAACGCTGGTTGCTGATCCGCATAGCGGGTGACATCCACACTGCCGCAGCTCGCGACGCTGAGGACCAATGTCAGTAACAGCAGAAATCGGGTCATTGCCTTACTCCCTGAAGTACTCGAGCGAAGAGGGTGAAGTGTCGAACGATCGGCTTGTACAGTACCTTTGACCTGTATAGGTTTATCGCCGTCCGATCAGTTGCAGGAATTCCTGCCGCGTCGTGGAACTGTCACGGAACGCGCCGAGCATCACGGAGGAAGTCATGACCGAATTCTGCTTCTCCACGCCGCGCATCATCATGCACATGTGCCGAGCTTCAATGACCACTGCCACACCGGCAGCGTCGGTGATCTGCTGGATGGCTTCAGCAATCTGCCGGGTGAGGTTTTCCTGGATCTGCAGGCGACGCGCGAACATGTCCACCACGCGCGCGACCTTCGACAGCCCGAGGACTCTGCCGGTGGGGATATAGGCCACGTGCGCCTTGCCGATAAAGGGCAGCATGTGGTGCTCGCACAAGGAATAAAGCTCGATGTCGCTGACGATCACCATTTCATCGCTCTGCGATTCGAACAGCGCGCCGTTGGTGACGTCTTCCAGGCTCATCGTGTAGCCATTGCACAGATACTGCATTGCTTTGGCGGCACGCTTGGGCGTGTCCAACAATCCCTCGCGTTCGGGGTTTTCACCGACGCCGACGAGGATTTCACGGTAATGGCTGGCTAGTAGTGGGTTCATTCAAGGTTCTCGCGGTGGTGCTGTACGTTAAGGCCGATCCATAGCGAAAGAGTTGTACGCGACAAAGCGTTCTGTATAGGTTTTATTCAAGATAGGCTGAAAAAAATCACCTGACAATGAATCGGCAATCTTTTTTGTGCAGATGCGAAAACCTCACATCGCAGTGTGTGAGGTTGCCGGGACAGGTTTCGATCAGACGGTGAAGGATTGGCTCAATGGCCGGACCATTTTGCTTGAAGTACGAAAAGGGCCCTGCGCGGGCCCTTCCAGGCTCATAGCGATGTTCTGACCACCAATGGACAATCAACCGGCTGGGCGCCCGATACGTCGAGGGTCTCGATCAGGTGCCGGACAGCCTTGCGCCCGATCTCGTAGTACGGCAGTTGCACCGTGGTCAGCGGGGGGATGAACAGCTCTGCAATACCGACCATGTTGTCATAGCCAAGCACCGCGACATCTTCGGGAATTTTCAGGCCTCGGCCCAATAGCAACTGATAGGCACAAAAGGCAATGCGGTCGTTGCCACAGATCAGGATATCGAATTGGGGGCGACCATCGTTGATGTGCCGATCGAGGATAGCGGCCGTTTCGCTATAGGCATCATGGTCGGAAAGGTCGTATTGCAGGAGTGCCTCCGGCGCCAGTCCGAATGCCTGACAGGCACGTTGCAGGCCTTTTTGGCGTAGCCCCCAGGCCAGACTCTGTTTGGGCAGATTGATACACAGCGGGCGCTTGTAGCCGAGGTTCAACGCATGGTGTACGGCCCGGTATTGGCCTGCTTCATCGTCGGGTACATAGCTGACGAGACGGCGGTCATCGGCCAGGCAATTGGCGAGGACCAACGGTTTGCTCTTCAATCGTTCGGGAATGGAAACCTGGCGAAATCCCATGGCGCTGAAGATCAAGCCGTCCGGACGGTGCGACAGCATCAGGTCGATGTTCTGGTCGGTGGGCGGGTTGCTGAGCAGGTTGAGGATAAAGACATTCCAGCCTGCCTGCTGTGCGGTCTGCTCAATGGACAGCAGCAACTCGACCGCGAACGGCGTGGTTGCCGTGTCCAGCGCGAACACACCGATGGTCCGCGACTGCAGGTTATCGCCGCGCATCTTGCGCGCTGACAGGCTCGGTACGAACTGCAATTCATCAATGGCCCGACGCACCCGCTGAAGGGTTTCGGCGCTCAGTTTTTCCGGACTGTTGAGCGCACGAGAAACCGTCATCAAGGACACGCCGGCCAGCTGTGCAACGTCTTTCACTGAAGTCATGTGAGGCAAAATCGGTCAGGTTGACGCCAGATCATGACACAGGGCCCGCGCTTCTCGCGACCCGAATGACGCCGTTCATAGCCATCCAGAACCAAGAGGCCATGCCCCGCAAATCGACACACGTCCGCCAGTCCCGCTTGCCAGAAGCTTCACGCCCAGGCTGTCGGGCCGCGGATAGACGCGACTGCTGAGGCTGAAGCGCCCGTTTTCGTCGAACACCTCGACGGACGAACGATCGAGGAACACGCGCAGTTCGAGTCGCTGTTGTGTCGGGTCTATCCATACGCTGCGCTGGCCTGTGACTTGCGCACCCGAGCGACTGCGGTCAAGCACCAGGCGCTGCAGTGCTGCATCGTAGTAGAGCAGGGTTTCTTCACGGCCATCGTCGCTGCAACGCAAGGCGATCCCCAAGTGGCCGTCGGTGCAGTCGAGCAGATCCAGTTGCACATGGATTTCTAGCATATCGCCGCGCACTTCCGGCACCCACCGCGATCCCGTATCTTCCCAGCCGGGCGTATCCGGCAATGGCGCCAGGCGCAGAGCGCTGAGCTCCCGTGCCGGATACACGCAAAGGCGATCGCCGCGCAGTTCCAGTTCACGCGGCACACCTAGCATGCCGCACCAGTGATGGGCCTGGCTCGGCATCGGGCTTTCCCACATGTCGAGCCACGCCCACACCAGGCGCCGACCATCGGCGGCCAGTAGCGTTTGCGCTGCATAGAAATCGTGGCCGTTATCCAGCTCGATAAAAGGCCCACCGGTGAAATGCCATGCGCTATCGAGTTGGCCCACTCGGTAACCCGTCTGGTATTTGTTGAGCCGGTCGTAACCGTCGGCTTGCATGCCTTGGGGCGAGTACAGCAGCACGTCGCGTCCATTCAGGCGAAACAGGTCCGGGCATTCCCACATATAGCCATCGCCCTCGCTGCCGGCGGACACATAGTCGAGGAATTCCCAGGTGTGCAGATCCGTGGAACGGTACAACGGCAGCAGCGGCCTGTCGCCCAGACGCGCGCCGGCAATCAGGTACCAACAGTCATCCTCCTGCCAGACCTTGGGGTCACGGAAGTGCATGATGGTGTCTTGCGGCGCGCGGTCGATCACGGCGCCATGTTTGACGAAGTGGATGCCATCGGTACTTGTTGCCAGGCACTGCACTTGACGGATGAAACGCTCGTCTCCCACATCACCCAGCCAAGTGTGCCCGGTGTAGATCAGGGCCAAGGTATCGCCACACACCACGGCGCTACCGGAAAAACAACCGTCACGGTCGACGTCATCGCCGGGAGCCAGCGCAATGGGCAGGTGCTGCCAATGAACCAGATCGGCACTCTTGGCGTGGCCCCAATAGATCCGTCCCCACTGCGCATCGAAGGGGTGATGCTGATAGAAAACGTGATATTCGCCACGAAAGTACACGACGCCGTTAGGGTCGTTCATCCAGCCTGCCGGCGGGGCAAGATGATAACCGGGACGATAATCCTGGATGACGCGAGTCAGACCATCACTCAGCGCATGCTGCGCAAGGTCAAGGGCGCAAGACATTGGGTCGTTCATACGATTCAAATACTCAGTCATAGGGCGCTTGCTCGTGCCGAGCGCAGAAAGACGCCATCCGGAAGGGTTTCAATGGCTTGCGGGTAGCGCTTCAAGGCCGCGCCGTCGACGTCGAACAGGTGCAGGTTGTCGATGTCCAGATGCAGCTCAACCCGATCGCCGGCTTGCCATCCGGCGCTGACTTCGCAACGACAGATCAGTGGATCGTCTTGACCTGTCTCGAGGTGCACGTAGGTTTCGCTGCCCAGGTATTCGACCGCGGTAACGATGACGCCAGCGGCTTTATCCGCCGCCTTCAGCGACACATGCTCCGGACGAATCCCCAGGCTCAGCTGCGTGCCCGTCGCCAGGTTCGAGCTGTCGAAGGGCAGGGGCATGATTCCCCATACAAGGGTATCGACCAGGCTGGTTTCGCCTGGCGTCTGCAGGCGCACCGGCAGAAAATTCATTCTGGGCGAGCCGAGAAAACCGGCGACAAAGCGGCTGGCCGGGCGCTCATAGAGTTCGCGCGGTGCGCCGACCTGCTCTACATGGCCGCCATTGAGCACGACAATTTTGTCGGCCAGGGTCATCGCTTCTACCTGATCGTGGGTAACGTAGATCATGGTCGAGCGCAGTCGGGCATGCAGCCGGGCGATTTCGTTGCGCATCTGCACCCGCAAGGACGCGTCCAGGTTGGAAAGCGGCTCATCGAACAACAAAATGTCCGGTTCTCGCGCCATGGCTCTGCCCATGGCCACACGCTGACGCTGCCCACCGGACAGCTCTTTTGGCTTGCGTTGCAGCAGCTTGTCCAATTGCAGGATTTGCGCAGTTTTCAGCACCCGCTCGCGCAGGCTGCTCTTTTCCGTCTTCGCAAGCTTGAGACCAAAACTGATGTTGTCGTAGACGCTCATGTGCGGGTATAGCGCATAAGACTGAAACACCATGCCGACGCCACGCTCGCGCGGCTCCAGGTCGTTGACCCGTCGCCCGTCGATCAGCAGGTCGCCGGCGCAGATCGAATCCAGTCCGGCGATCAGCCGCAGCAGGGTCGACTTTCCGCAGCCCGAAGGGCCGACGAACACCACGAATTCACCCGCCGCGATCTCCAGGTTGATGTCGCGAAGAATCCGCACGCCGCCCAATTGTTTGTTCACGTTGTCCAGTTTTAATTTGATCACGATGCTGTTCCTTGTCTTTGTTGGGCATCAACCCTTTAACGCGCCGGCAGTAAGGCCGGAAACGATTCGGCGCTGGAAGATCAGCACCAGAATCACCAGTGGGACGGTGACCAGCACCGAGGCCGCCATCAACAAGCCCCAAGGCAACTCATGGGGGCTGCCGCCGGAAATCAAGGCGATGGCGACCGGCACCGTGCGTTGGGTGTCAGTGAGGGTGAAGGTCAGGGCAAACAGGAACTCGTTCCACGCGGCGATGAAGGCCAATAAACCAGTGGTCACCAGCGCGGGCCACAGCAACGGCAACAGCACTCGGGTCAGCGTGACCCAAGGCGAGGCGCCATCCATGATTGCCGCTTCCTCCAATTCATGGGGCAATTGCCCCATGAATGTGGTCAGTACCCAGACGGTGAAGGGCAGGGTGAAAATCGTGTAGCTCAGGATCAACGCCCAGGGCGTGTTGTACAGACCCAAGGCGCGGATCACTTCGAACAGCCCCGACAGCACCGCAACCTGGGGAAACATCGACACGCCAAGCACCATCATCAACACCGTGCCACGCCCGCGGAATTTCACCCGGCCCAAGGCATAGGCGGCGGTCAGGCTGAGGAACAGCGCCAGTGTCACCACGCACAGCGCAACCACCAGCGAATTACCGATCGCCCGCAGGAATGAGGCTTGATGGAGGATCGCCGCGTAATTGGAGAAGTCCGGGTTTGCGATCCAGTAGCTGATCTCGAACAAGGCGCTGGACGGCTTCAGCGACGTGAGGATGGCGTAGTAGAAGGGGAAAACCGCATACAGCAACAACACCCCGATCAGGCACCAGAAGCCGAGGCGCAACAACGCTTTTTTCAGCAGGCGCGGGCTCATGAACGGACCTCCAGTTGACGGCGGCCGAGGTAGAGATAAAGCATGGCGATGACCGCCACCACCAGAAACAACAGGGTTGAAGCCGCGCTGCCGTAACCGACGTCCTGGAATTCCACCAGGTGCTGACGGGCATACACCGACATGCTCATGGTGCTCGACGAGTTCGAGGTCAGCACATAGATCACGTCGAATACCCGCAGCGAGTCGAGAATGCGAAAGATCGCTGCCACCAGCAGTGCAGGCATCAACAGGGGAAGGGTGACACGCCAGAACACTTTCAGCGGGTGGATGCCATCGACCCGGGCCGCTTCGTAGCAATCGCTTGGCAACATCTGCAAGGCCGCCAGCATCAGCAGCGTGACAAAAGGCACGGTCTTCCAGACGTCGACGATGATCACCGCCCACATCGACAGGTCTGCATCTGCCGTCCAGGCCAGGGGCGCGTCAATCAGGCCGAGGCTCAGCATCAAGTGATTGATGATGCCGAACTGGTCGTTCAGCATCCATGCCCAGATCTTTGCCGAGACAATGGTCGGAATCGCCCATGGAATCAGAATCAACGCACGCACCAGAGAACGGCCGGTGAACTTGATGTTCAACAGCAACGCCACCAACAGCCCCAGTACGACTTCCAGACCCACTGACACCACAGTGAAATACAACGTGTTGCGCACCGCATTCCACCATTGTGGATCGACGAGGATGCCCGACCAGGCGGAACCGTTGCGGACCAGATAATTGCTCAAGCCGATGAAGGTTGCGCCACCGCTGTCCGCCAGGCTGGCGTCGGTCAGGCTGAACCAGAATGTGCGCAGCAGCGGCCAGGCAGCGACCAGGGCCAGACACAACAGCATCGGTGTCAGGAACAGCCAGGCGGCGCGTACCCGACGGCGTTGTACGGGCGTTTCCCTCGTGAGCAGCAGCTCGTCGAAGGGGGCATGGGCAGTAGAGACAGACATGGTGATTTCCTTCCTTGTGGCTTACCAGTTCTGGCGTTTGATGCGCGTGAGTTCGCTTTCCAGTTCGGCCAGCGCCTGATCGACGGGCAACTCGCCCGCGAGCACGCCATGCACGCGATCGAAGAACGCATTGGAGACCCGCGGATAGCGATCGGCGGTGATTGACGCGGGGCGCATGACCCCATCGTTGAGAATGCTGTGCAACTGAGCGTAATAAGGCATGGCCGCGAGTAACTCGGGATCTTGATACAGCGACTCGATCACCGGGTTATAGGCGCCTGCCAGGGCTCGACGTTTTTGCTCCTGGGCGCTGGTCAGGTAGCTCACCAGCTCGGCGGCAAGTTCGGGATGGGCGCTGTAGCGCGATATCGCCAGGCCCCAGCCACCGAGGGTGGAGGCATGGTCGCCGGCCTCGCCGCCGCGGGGCAGGGGAGCGACCCCGACTTTGTCTTTTACGGCACTGTCCTGGCTTTGCACCAGGGCCCAGACATAGGGCCAGTTACGCATGAACAGCGCATTGCCCGACTGGAAAACGCCACGGCCTTCTTCCTCGGTGTAATTGAGCACGCCACGCGGGGAGATGTCGCCGACCCAGCTTTTCGCCAACGTCAAAGCTGCTCTTGAAGCCTGACTGTTGACCACGATGTCGCCGCGTTGATTGATCAGCCCGCCTTGCGGCTGGCTGCTGATCCACTCCAGCGCATTACACGTCAGCCCCTCGTAGGCGCGGCCCTGAAAGATGTAACCCCAGACAGTGGCGTTCCCGGCGGTGCGCTCGGCCTGTTGAACATCCCTCGCGGTAGCAGTCATTTCTTCCCAGGTCTGGGGGACCTGCCGGTTGTATTTCTCAAGCAAGTCTTTGCGGTAATACAGCAGGCCCGAGTCGGTGAACCAGGGCATCGTCACCAAACGTCCGTTTACGGTGGCGTTATCGACCTGTGCCTGGAAGTAGCCTTGGGTCGCGTTGGCTGGAAGCACCTCACGCAGATCCATCAGGTGTTTGGCCAGCATCCCCGGCCAGACCATGTCGATTTGAATGATGTCGATGTCGGCGGACTGCGCACTGAGGATCTGTTGATAGAACGATAACCTCTCGGTCGCCGAGTTAGGCGTAGAGACCACCTCGACGTTGTTGCCAGTCTGTTTCGACCATCTCTCGACGGCCTCCTTGCACAGTTGCAACTCCGCACCCACAGCACCGCACGAGATCGTCAGATCGGCTGCGCTCGAAACGGATGGAAGTGCGGCAAACAGGGTGATCAATGTGGCGGGCAGGAGCGATTTCAGGTGTTTCATCGAGCGTCCTTTATTTTTGTTTTTAGAAAAGTTAACGTTAACATCGCCAAATGTAGCAGCGTATTTGCGATGAGGCACCCTTTTTTTCGCTGATTGCGACAACGCGCTGCTCCGGTAAAAAAGCGCCAATAGCGTCAACCAACAATAAAAACAAACAGGGATTTCACATGCATAAAGCAACAGGCTGGCTCCTGGCAGGTGTGCTCGGCACATCCGCGGCGACCTCTCAGGCAGCGACACTGGAACAGCGCATGGCCGCACTTGAAGCCCGTGCCAGCGCAGCCGAAAAGCGCGCAGCCACGGCCGAACAGCAGACCCAAATACTTGTCCGAGAATTGCAGCAGATCAAACTTGCGTCCCCTCCCTTGCAGCCCGCCGCGTCTAACGCAACAGCCATTTCGGCGCCTGACCTGGATACCCGACTGGCAAAACTCGAAGCCCGTCAGCAAAGCCCGGAGAAAGAGGGCAGTACCGGACACCTCACTGATGGGTTCAGCTTCAACGGCTATGCGCGCTCCGGATTGTTGGTCGACGAGGGACTCGGTGGTGGCCGTGGCGGCCCTTATACAACGCCGGCCGGCTCGGTGGGCGGTGCAGTGGGGCGACTCGGCAACGAAGACGACACCTACATGCGTATCGACCTGTCGAAAGAGATCCATGCGCAAAACGGCACCCGCTCCAAGTTCACGGTTTCCATCGCCGACGGGGTGGAAAGCTCCAACGACTGGACGGCCGACGAAAGCAAACTCAACGTACGCCAGGTATTCGCCACGCTCGACCATGTCGCCGCGTTCAAAGGCAATTCAGTGTTCGAGAACGCCACGCTGTGGGCAGGCAAGCGCTTCGACAGAGACAACTTCGATATCCACTGGCTGGACTCGGACGTCGTCTACCTGGCTGGCACCGGCGGTGGCATTTACGATGTGCAGATGAACAAGAACTGGCGCTCGAATTACTCCTTGATTGGGCGTAGCTACGGGGATTTCAGTCAAGGGGGTATCAATGCCG
The DNA here is from genome assembly GCF_003061205.1 of Pseudomonas sp. HMWF006. Lineage (NCBI taxonomy): Bacteria > Pseudomonadati > Pseudomonadota > Gammaproteobacteria > Pseudomonadales > Pseudomonadaceae > Pseudomonas > Pseudomonas sp. HMWF006. Next base: position 27,984 of record NZ_QAIU01000263.1, on the reverse strand, counting down.
ATGTGGAAAGCTACATTCTGACCTCCAACCAGTTTTTCGCGGATGGCCAGTGGCAATGGATGTACAACGCCATCGGTGCGAAGAAAAACGATTTCTCGACCCGCACCAATAAAGCCGGTTTGACGCCTGCGGATTCCGGCTTGCACAGCATGCTGGCCAATCACCAGAAAACTTTTTTCGGCAGAGAAGGCTTCTTCAAAACGGCGCTGCTCTATGGGCAAGGCCTGGGTGCAGAGGTCAAGAACGTTGGCTCGGACGGGGAGTTGATCGACGAGGCCCGCGCGCTGCGGCTGGCACTTTACGGGGAGACCCCGCTTGCGCCTGACTGGCGTATCGGGCCCAGCTTGCTGGCCGAGCAAAGCAAGGACCGATACGTCAAGGGTGACGACTACCGCTGGCTGACTCTGAACGTGCGACTGGCTAACAAAATCAACAGCAACTTCGAGATGGCCTACGAACTGAGTTGGCAAACCATGAACCTCGATCCCAAGGGCTATCTGCAACGTAATGCGGTCGACGGTAACTTCTGGAAATTCACGGTCGCCCCGACATTCAAACTTGACGTTGCAGATCTTCTTACGCGTCCTGAACTGCGAGTGTTCGCAAGCTTCATGAACTGGTCTTCGGATCTGGACAGATTCAGCACCACAGATGCCTTTGGCATGACCGACTTCCATGCGGGAGGTGTCTGGCAGTACGGCATTCAGATGGAGACCTGGTTTTAAAGGCCGAGAGACAAGTGCAGTGCGGCTTGGTCGCACTGCACCAAGCCAGCAGTGCTACTCGCTCTGTGATTCGAGAGCTTCTGCCTTTAAGGACGTCGCAGTGTGTGGTTGTGCCCGGGGTCGTACTATCCAATCATTAATGGATTCGGGCACGGCTGGAGGTTCAGGGCATTCACCGATCAGCGCAAATACTCGGGCAGGCTCAACAGTTTTACGCGAGCGGTCGATCAAGAGTGCCTTGACGTTGGCCACTGCCGACACTTTCGGTCCGACCAGGAAGACATGCTGGAAGTAAAACCATTTTTCATCCCAGTAAAGAAGCTCGGTTTTAACTTCAAACCGTTGAAATAGTTTTATCGATTTTTTGTATTCAATATCCACGTTGCCTACCAGAGGCATCCAACCGTTTTTCAGAATCCCTCCAAGCGTGCCGACTGACCACAGGAAATGCAGCCTGCCGAGATCGGCAAGCGACAGGAAACGCCCATTATTGATGTGCATGTTCAAATCTATATCGAGGGGGCCAGCGGTGAATCTAATGGCTGTCGCGCTCCTGAAATGGGTAGGCTTGCGCCATCGCATTACAGCACCCGCCAACGACATGATGAATAATCTGAAAAACAGGTTCATGGATTAACTGCCTCGGCGGAGCGTGAGAAATTATCGTTGTAGAGTGATTTCATTTTTGCTCGATCAATCTTTCCACTGGTCGTTTTGAACAACTGACCGGGAGAAATGATGTCGATACTTGCGATGTGAATGCCCAGTTCGTCATTGATCTTTCTGCGAACGGTTTGAGTCAGACTGTCTGGATCACTGCCTTTTGCCGGGACGATGAGTAACGCGCATTCTTCACTGTCTGATCCGATCTGGGCAACTGCCGCAACCCCTCGAATTCCAGCGACCTCAGACGTATAACTTTCAATGTCGTTGGCGAAGTAATTAGCGCCGTTGATAATGATGACTTCCTTGCTGCGTCCCACGACGTATAACTCTTCCTCATGCAAGAAGCCTATATCTCCGGTCAAGAACCAGCCATTTTCAAGCATGGCGGTGGTATTTTCCTGATCGTTATCATATGCGCTGCATACAGAGTGCCCCTTCAGCGCAATTTCACCCAGTAGGAGCGGGGTGCTCATAAACCCCAGATTGTCGGCTCGAATGCTAACTTCTACATGGCGGATGGGCTTTCCACACGAGACAATCTCTTTACTTGCCGGGGCATTGTTGTCTGTCCGCACAACCAAACCCTTATTAAGCGCCTCACGGTCGACATAGATACTTTGCATGCCTGCGCCTACGGCGCTGAACGTGGCCCCCAAAGTCGCTTCGGCCATTCCATACAAAGGCATGATCGAATCTGCAGAGAAGCCGTAAGTAGCGAAAGCCTGCGTAAAGGCTCGCATGACTTTAGGGTTGATAGGTTCCGCTCCGCTGGTGGCGGAGCGCCAAGTGCTTAAGTTCAAGCCTGTCAACGAATCGGCGTTGAATCGTTCCAGGCAATATTTATAGGCAAAGTTCGGTGCGGGTGAAATCTTCAAGGAAAAGTCGGAAATGGCCCTTAACCAGCTCAGCGGCGCTTTGACAAAGTCAGCGGTTCGCATAATGTAAGAGTCAGAGCCGGCAAACACGGGTAACAAAAGCCCACCGATCAAACCCATATCATGAAAGAACGGGAGCCATGTCACACCGGCAGACTCGGCATTCATTTCAAACGATTCGCACATCGCAGCGACATTCAAGATCAGATTTTCTTGAGATACCACGACCCCTTTAGGATCCGAGGTGCTGCCAGACGTGTACTGGATCAACGCGGTATCACTGACTGCATCGGCAGGGGCAAGTGAAACCTCTACATTGCTCTTATCCAGAGCACAAAACTCATCAAGCGTTTGCACGATCGAGGAAGTATGAATGCCGAGAGACTCTTTGACCTCTTCGCTGATCGATTCGGAAACCAGGATTCTGTGGATATTGGATTGCCTGGCAATCAGTCCGACACGCCGGAAGAAACCGTGTAACGGCGAGAACGGTTGCGGCGGAGCGATGGGGACGGGGACGCCACCTGCAAACAAGATGGAAAAAAAGCTTTCGATAAAGCTGAGTTCGTTGAAAAATATCAATCCAACTCGCTCGTTAAGTTTTATATGTGCACGCATTAGACTGGCTTTGGCCAGAGCACTTTCATGCAGACTGGCATAGCTCAAAAATGACGTAATCTTGCCATTTTTAATAACGTGAAACCCACGCCCTGGTGACAACCTGGCTGTACGTGAAAGTGCAGTCAATATCGTAATCACATCATTCCCTGATTGTTAGAACTGGCGAATAAACGCCTTGCCGTCTGTTGACCTACGGCAAGGCGCAACCTATTGGCCGATCAATTGATAGCGAGCGACTCAGCCTGATTGGCTCCAACCAAAACCTGCACGGTAGCAATCAACTGACCCGCAGTTTCGATTGTGTAAGTTGCATCATCAGGCATCTCGATGTTGTATTTTTTCTCGATCATCAAAATCATTTCAACGATCTTCATCGACGTCACGCCAAGGTCTCTGATGCTGGTACTTGTGGTCACTGAGCCGACTTCCAGCCCTACAACCTTGGTAATAATGTCCAATACATCGAATTCAATTTCGTTCACAAGCAGCTCCATTGCGGTTAATTTCGTGTTTTATATAAAGGGAAGTTCTGTAAGGGACTTTGGTCTGCCCACTGATTACTGACTCAGGATCAATCACGATCCACGACGCTTCACCCAAGGCGACCAAATCGCCAGCAGGCGTCAAGAGTCGCGCTTCAGCTTTTATCATGTTGCCGTTCGTAGAGATGATTTTGCCTGTTACTCGATATGCTGCAAATGACTCACAAATACTGATGAATCGAACTCGCAGCCCCATCGTGACTGCCATTTTTCCTGTGAAGACCATAATGGCTCTTCCCATGGATTCATCCAGTACGGTGGAAACAATTCCACCATGAACTATGCCCGGGTAAGACTCATACTGACGGCCGAGAGATACGGGTGCAGACACCTCGTCTAAACCGTCATCAAACAATAGTTTCAAGCCGATATCGTTTTGAACGCTGCAACCAAAACAATTCGAAGCTACATCTGTCTCTTCGACAAGAGCGTGTTTCATGATGTACGACCTACATTCTGGCGCGGATCTCGGATTTCAGTGAGCGTGTATCGACGATGGCTTTATTGCCGGTGAGATTACGCAAGGCGCGATAGACATTGGCATCACCGCGCTCATTGTCATCATCACCCACCACGTCCTGCTCAATTGTCTTGACCGAGTCGGGCGAGTCCGCGTTCGGGAAAAACAGGCCGGCAGGGTGTTTGACACCATAGGACGCATCAATCAGCCAGACATAAGCCATTTTGAGTGCTTCCAGCATGTTGACGTCGCTTTCATCACACAATTCTTTGCAGAAAACATAGAACGCCTTGGCATGACGAGATTCGTCCTTGCTGAGCAAGCGCCAGATTTTTTTCAGTGTGGGTTCATTCGTGCGATGTGCGCGCAGGTTGTAGTAGTTGGCCGCCCGGTACTCAGAGATCACGTTCATCATTAGAGTAGCGGAAGGGTAGTCGCCGACTTCGTACGGTTTACGCGTAAACATGGCGTGCTTTGAGCGAACTTCGATACCCAATTGCTTCAGGTATTTGGCCTGAACCAGAGCATGCCTGGCTTCTTCCGCCCCCCACATCAACGACCAAGTGGAAAAGCCGAATTCATCACGCCATTCGTTCAGGAAGTTGTGTGAGCCGGGCAGTGTCGTATGTTCTACAACAGCACCGTCGTGCAGAAGCTGAATGTCTTCATCAGTCAACAGGCTTCTGTCGATGTTTGAAAGATCGCCGATTTCCGACCATTCCCACCGTGATTGCTCAAACCAGTCAAAGACTTCGTTGAACTTATTATCTAGATAGAACTCCTTGATGTTGTGCTTTGACTGAAGAGTCGTGAACGCAAAAATCGCTTTCTCGATAACTTTTTCAATATCGGCTATTGGCGTATCTGTAGGGATGACACCTTGGATATCGTACTTTACCGAATCCCCCAGGGCACACACTTGCGGGTCATCGCTGACCAGCAGAACTCGTGTGCTGACCAGCAGGCCTGGGTTTTTAACGGCTTCCAGCACTTGTTCTACTTCATGCAACTGATCAGATGCAATCAAAATGACCGAACAATCGGAGCCCTCTAAGTCAATGTTATTAACAAACTCATGAATGGCTTTTTCGACAACAGCATAACCCTTGCGATCAACTAGCGAGATAGCGGACGAGTTAACGTTACCAGAGTGGAGGTAAAAGATATTCATAGAAGTCCCTTGCAATGTATACAGCTCCATATCGACACCTGAGCGTGTCGCGCCAGAACCATGACCACGAGGTCAGTTTCTAGACCGAGAAACCAGTCCTGGTCACGGCGGGGCGCAGTATATAGACGCTGGATCCAAAAAGAAGAGGTGAATTTGCCGCCACGCACAAGGCTTTAGTCTACTTGCTCGGTTGTTGGAATTATGTTATTCGCAGGCCTTCGAGAAGAAAATCTCTAGTACCCAATAGGTGAGAGGGGCGCGGACTCGCGAGAATGCAAAGATCCAGTGGCACGTTTGAATGACCTGATACAGTGGTAGGGCGGCCGTTGCGTTAATAGGCAAAATGCCGGCGGCGTGGATAACCAATAACGACAGGGGTGATTTAATGCCGGATGCAGTTTTTGTAAGTCGAACCATTTTGTTCGGAGATTGTGACCCGGCAGGAGTGGTTTACACTCCACGGTTCTCATATTTCGCTGTAGAAGCTATTTATGTAGCGCTTGACCGGTGGCTGGGCGCTCCAGGGCTTAGAACTTTAATGGGTTTTAATATTCTGCCGCCGGTTCGCGCGATGTCGATAGAGTTGCTGAGCCCGGTAACGTGGGATGATGAAATGATTATAAAAGTTGGTGTGGCCAAGCTGGGGGCGCACTCTTTTACCTTTTTGGTTGAGGGGTTTTTAGGTAAGGACTTATTGGCTTTTACGGCGAATATCACCCACGTATGCGTCTCACCAGAAAGCAAGGAAGTTATACCCATTCCAGCTCAGTTAAGAGCACTTCTTTCATAAACTCCACCAGTTCACCCTTGGCCAATTCACGCTTGATCAGTTGCCGGGGCAGGGTGGTCCAGTCGAGCACGGCACGAACCATTTCGAATAACGCCAGATAGCTTTCCGCTTGCCACAACTGGGGCGAACGCAGGTATTCGCTGCTCGGCAACTTACTCGCGTGGGCGCTGAAGGCCAGGCGGCGATAGGCGCGCTGGTCGCCGAACGTGACGGTATCGAGTTGCGCCAATGGATGGCTGGGTTGGCAGACATGCAGCATGATCAATCTGCCTAGTTGCTGGAACGCAAGTTCCTTGGGTAACCCGCCAATCTGTTGCCGGGTTTGGCCACGGTCAGTGTGACATTAGTGATCATGGCCGGGACCACCGACAACTGCCTCACGATCGGCAAACCGACCACGCAACGGACTTTCGATAACGCGTTTCGCGCTGACGGTTTCTCGACCATGCTCGGCTGTTTGTTCAACAGCTGTCCCTACAACGTTTTCACCCAGAACATCGGTTTGATTGCGCTTGAAGATGCTACGAGGCAGGTGGTTACTCAGATCTACAAAATGCTGGGTTGATTGTCGAAGTGGAGACATGCTTAGCGTGAGGGTGCTTAGCGCAATACACCATTTAACAAGTGGGCGATGTCAGATGTTCATAAGTGGCTCGCGGGCCCGACATTACAGACTCAATGTTCTCGGAATTAACTCGCCTGTTCATCGATTTGTGTTCATAGAGCTAGTTTCCAGGACACTCCTAAGCTCTGTCTGAAAAAAGGTTTCGCAGACACCGCATGACACAAGCCAGCTAAACCATCGCACCATAACTTTTTGCGAGCTTGTCGACGCGTGTCACAAGTCGGCGGTTCTCTTTTAGCCAACCGAACATACGCTCGATCACATTACGTTGGCGGTACTTGGGGCGATCAAACATGCGGGGTAATCCAGGCTTGGATTTACGCGTCATCTCTTCGCCATGCTCGCGAGTTTCAGCTCGGCTCGGATGACGGGAGGGAGAATCGTAGGCTACGGGATGCGTCGGACGAATTGGTGGACGCCCTGGAGCGGGCGTCCGAAGGGGGCTCACTGAGCAGGCTTAACGCGAAAAATTCTTCAGGACAGTAGCGGCAGCTTTGAGCGCGACGCCGATAACCTTGACCGTGCGGTACGTTTCGTCCGGAGAGGTGACCAGGTGAAAGCGATTGGGCAACTGGTCCCGGTAATGCTCCAGCCGACGACGTTCTTTCGCGGTGAGATCTTTGCGGGCGAGCTCTGCGTGGGTGTGAGCTAGCTTATGCTCGAAGTCTTGCTGCCAGCCGGCGCGGAAGAAGTCTTGGATCCAGCGAAGGTTCAGATAGAGAAGCCCGGTCACGGTGAGGGTGAGGGTGGCTGTCTGTGGCGTCAGATCACCTTGCATCCAGAGCGCTAGCCCGAAGATGAACGGCATCGAGATGATCATGCCCAAGTAGGTCATTCGGGTCGGCGGGTCACTTCTCTTACGCATCTGGAGTCCCTTGAGATAGAGCGGTTTAAGGCGTGGTCATGCTCGCACTACAGTGTGCGGTCATCCTGGATTTTTGGTGTCCATTTGTTTCATCACGCAGGCGCGCCTGGCAGGAGTCTTGCCTGGGGAGACTGCAGCGAGCACTAGCGCGTGATAGTGGTTCGTGTGGGCAGAAAGCCAGTATGATCTGCCATCATTCTTCATCGAGGTACTCAGGATGTTCTTTTCGCCAACATCTGACGGCTATCTGTTCTCCAGCAACAAACTCGACCAGTTGCTCGTTGAGGCCAATGGGAAACTTCCCACTGAAGTTGAGCGGCTAGAGGCGAATCGATTCCTCAACACTACGCCTGAGAATTTGATTGCTTACCTGATGCAACTGGCCACCGTCGAAATGAGCCGGGTGCTGGCGGGCGTGGATGCCACTACCCAGGCTCACACGAAAGGAGAAATATCCGCATGAAAGCGGCTTCCGCTACGTTTTCCACCAGCCTGGTGACGCGAACCGCGAGCTGATCATCACTGCTCTGGTGTTCCACGTACCCTCCTGACCACCTCTTTTGGATAAGTGATTTCTAAGCAATGAAAGCAGTGCAGTGGACAGTTTTTATCGACATGCTGGGATTCAAGAAGCTGAATACAGCAGTGACCAGCGATGAGTCGGCGCAAGAGCTTCTGGAGTTCATGGTCACCAACCGAGACCTTCTCGTCGAGTATGAAAAGGCTATGGTGCAAGGGTACCAGGACAAGAGTGGTTTTAACCCGTACGAGTGGTATGACGTCAAAAGCGCCTGCATCTCCGACTCCATCGTGGTGACGTTCAAACCGAAGGAGGTGGCCGGGGAGACCAATGCTCAGCGTGTGTTGATGCATTCGGCCAACACACTGATGCTCTTGAGCATTCGATTGGGCCTCTTGATGAATAAGTGCCTGCTGGAGAAACAGATCACTTTTCGGGGCGGCATCTCTACCGAGTACTGTGACATCAACGACAGTTTTGCCGTTGGTGCAGGCCTCAGCGCGGCGAGCGAGGCAGAAGGGAAGGCTAAGTCGGCCCGTCTCGCTTTAGCCGATGATGTGCTGCGCAACGAGGAGCTGATGATAATGGTGCGCTGGCTCTTCAAAACCATGTATGGCGACTCAGAGTTTTTGGTGCAGGAGAAAGACATCACCTATGTCAACACTCTCGATCTCATGTTGGCAGCTGCGGACCCCAAGTCGCCTTCTGTAGCACGCTCTTTGGGGAGCTTTGCTGGTATTAGAACGGCTGTCCGAGCGCGTAAACAGTGTGAGGAGTACCTCACCGCTCAAAAGAAGCTGGTGATCGAATCGATTCAGGAATTTTGGGCAGCCTACCGAATAAACTATTCCGACAAGAAACTCAGACATGTCAACCGAGGCGTGCTCAAGAAATACTTCTGGCTCCGCAAGTATCACAACTCCACAGCGGGAAAACGCGGGTATCTAAACTTCCTCATCTGACTGGTACAGCTCCAGCTCAACAGGGCGGCGGCAAGTTGACTGTGCCGTCGCCTAGGGCAGAGGGGCATTGATCTGCACGCGCTTTCAGCTGTGCGGTCGCTGCCGCGGTGGCCTTACAAGCCGATGAGAAACGCAGCAGCCGATGCGTTAGCGCAGTGGCACGAGCAAGACCCCAACGTGGATATCTTCCAGCTCAATGATCAGCAAATCACAGCGGTCATCGGGTTAACGATTGGCAATGAGGTCTGCAACCGAATAGATCTGCAGCTGGGCCAGACCTTTGAAAAGCTCAAGTACTCGCCGGTCGAGATCCAAGAGTTTCGTAACGACATCAAGGAATGGGTTCACGGAGAGGTGAATTGGCGGCTTTCAGCCCAGTATGAATGGTATTCCCTATCTCAATGAGGCTGATCCCCACCCGGCCCAGCAAGGTTGCTCCGATTGTAATTGGATGAGTGTCGTCAGCTATATTCAGATCGCGTAGCGCGTCCTCCAAATCTGTCTTGGAAGGCAGGTGAGCGTCGCCAAGGCGCAGCCCGTAAGCGATATGAAGCGGTGTCATCATCTGACGTGCTGCGTCTTTGTCGCAATATTTTAACAGCAGGCGCTCCAGGAGCTTCAGGCTTCCCAGTTTTTCCTTAGGGTCAACATACACAGTCTGCTTCAGAAGCTCGATGTCGATAGAGTCCACAGTCAATCTGGAAATGTCTTTGGCCAACGCCAACACCCCATTTTTGTCTAACGCGCGGAAGCGGTGACAGTTACGCAGGATATCAGCCGAATGGTCATGGGGTTTAAACAACGGAGCCTCGAAGTGTTCGGAGAAGAGCGAGTTCAGTTTGACTATCACCATCTTGAACATCGCTTCCGGCGCGATGGTATCTGCGGGATCGCTTTGGAATTGGGACGCAACCAGTTCGCGTGAGGGGCGACCGTCTGGCGAGATGTTGAACCCATGCCATATCTTTTGCTGCCAAAGTGGTAGCTTGACGACGTCGTAGGCGTGAGCATTGATATGGTTCTGCTCGTTTACCCCAAAATGAATATCGTAGTCCGGCGAGCACTTGACCGAGCCAGTGTCCGATGTGTACCACTCCAACGCCGAACCCTTAATCGCCAACAGGTTTGCAATTACATCTGCCTTGAACCATAGATACAGCCCGATGTCCTCATCGTTGAGCGCGCTGGCCGGCAGCTTTTCGCCAGCGGCTCCTGTCGTGTAATACAGCTCTTCCTCGGGCCGATCTCCACGAACTCGTTCGCTTTTCGCTGCGGGCTCTACCCACTCTTCACGCCAGAGGCGACCGTCTACTTGCTGATAGGTGAGCCCGGAGTGTTCGACTTCATAATGCTCATAGTCCGTGTTGCTGTTGTTTTCTGCCTCAAATGCCGGGACGTCTTCTTCAGAGTCAACATCTGTGCGCCAGACTCTCATGATCGACATTCGGCCCAGCAAGCCTCCATCGGCCCTGATGCTAAAAGTATGCAACCTGAAAAGCTCGTTACCCTTCCTCTCTTCGACAGGAGCACCATGCCATGGGATGTGAGAAGCATCAGCGAGATATTGCTTACGCTCCCGGTATTGCGCCAGCCTGAGGGCCAGACCGCGTGCACATAAATAATCTCGCAAATGTTCAGCACGAATTTCGATGGCGATCACTCGACCATCTTCATTCCTGCGCTGCCGGATAACCTCCATGTAACCTTCGTTGGGGCTTACCCATGAATCACCCTCCTGCATCAATCGTAGTGCAAGGAGTAGATCCTGATTTATCAGCCATTCCGTATCGTGGTCACTGTTGAAATGGTTCAGAAGAACGAGCTCCACTCCCACTGGCGGCTCTTCATCCTCATGGAGATACTGATCTGCTGGCTTGTAGCGGCCGTCGCAAAAGGCATAAGGCCCTGGGGTATGCATCAACCCAATGGAGCTCCAACCTAGTGTTTCGCCTATCTCACGCTGATCTGCGTATACCGCCAGCGAGCCGACGCAAAGCGATTCTTCGAATGCGCCGAGCTCTCTATCTGCACCGCCTTTGTGAATCACTTCGGATTGACGCAAGGGAATCCAGATAGCGGCCGATAATCGACGCCGCCTGACGTCCGCCATCTGGAACCACTCTGGTGGGTAACTGGCCGGCATGGCGCACTCCTTGGCGTTGATTGGCTTTGCGCTGGGCGAAGCACTGTTGCATTTTGACTGGTTTGAAGGTCAAGCATATCTTGCAGGAGGGCTTCCAGGCAGCATTTGTGGTGGCCAACTAATCCTGGACACTGAATTAAGTTTTCCTTCGGCAATCACTGCATGCCACTTGACCAGTGCTCATGGTCTTTTCATGACCGGCTGGACTCGACCGCAAGCTAGCCGTGGCTAAAAGCAAAAAATCGGCCAAGAGCAGACGTTTGGCGGTCAGTTGTCGGATGGAGCGATCGTTTGGCCCGTCAGTGGGAGTGAATGGATCGTGGCGCAGTTGGGCGTCGTCATCGGCGAGGCCCGAGCCTTGAACGCGGATGAAGTTGAAGTTAGTCCTAGAAAGCGAAAAATGTGGGCTAGGCGGATCTCAAGAAAACGGATCCAAAATCGCTAAATCCCCCGACATTTTATTTCAATAGGCCACCATTTCCCTTAACGTATGGCAGATTGACTCCATTGTGAATAGTCGCGGGGATTACATGGACGTACGCTATTGGGAAGGAGGTCTCCTTTCGTTTGAGATCGACGCTATCCACAAGATAGCCAAAGCATTTGGGCCCAAAGAGCTTCCTCCGGAACCAGGATCAGGCCCCACGAAAGGGAAGTCGTTTGACGTTCTGAAACAATTGAAGAAACCTGAGACAGGCGATGGCGTATGGCCTTGGCGCGGCTACGCAGGCTTTCGTTTTGCTAACTCGCGGGGCTCAGATGGGGAGTTCGATCTTGTCATCGTCACCCACAGCCTTGTTCTTGTTGTCGAGCTTAAGCACTGGCGCGGCGAGATCACCAACCACGGCGGTAAATGGCACCAAGACGGGAAGGAAACAGAAGTCTCGCCGGTAGACAAAACTCGTCGGAAAACCTTTGAGCTGAGGAAACGAATCAAGGGCCTAAAGTCTCGGCTACCTAACGGGAAAGAGCCCTGGATCGACTTCTGCATTGTGCTCACCGGCAAATGCACCCTGAATCTTCCTGAGATCGAGATGCAGCATGTCATGCTGCTGGACGATTTTCTGGAAATGGCCGACCCTAAGCGGTTTAAAGACCGATTCAACGCGCGCTCGAATATCGGCTTGAACGAGCATTTCGGCTTCTTCGATGGCATCATCAATGAAGGGACGGTTAAGCCCAAAGAGCTTGTTGTCGATGACTACCGTGCGCAGCCTCAAGCGGTGTTCACACACCCAACAGAAGTCTACCGAGAGTACGACGCGGTCAATATCCATAACAAGGATGACCGTGCGATGGTCCGGCTCTGGGACTTTTCGAAGCTCGATGACACCCGTGCTCGAACGACTGAAGGACGGTACCGAATCCTGTCTCGCGAGAGGGATGTCATGGTCTACCTCCGTCTGCGCGATCAGGAGTTGATGAATCGCTGTGCTCGCCCTAAGCGTAATGCCAGCCCCGACAGTATCACCGAGCAATATGCCGAATTGCTTGAAATGCCGGACGGGCATTACCGCCTGAACGAGTTCATCAACCGCTTTGTGGAGCGGATGACTGCGCTTGAGCGCGTCCAGCTTTTCAAAATTCTTCTGGCCCAATTTGCCGGGCTGCATGGATTCAACATTGTTCACCGTGATCTGGGTGACCACAGCGTGTGGTTCTCTCCATCGTCATCGATCGCTCTTTCCAATTTCATCAGTGCCTATTATCAGCCTGTCGGTACTCTCGGCGATTTGCGTGCCCTGCTGAGCATCGGTGCTATCGCACTCCCTGAAGACCTGGACACTGCGATGGAAGGCAGTACGCCATTTTGTCGTGATGTCTTCGCGCTCGGGCTGATCGGTTGGCATCTGCTTCAGGCCCGGCCAATGCCTCTGAAGCTCGATGTCGCCTACGTTGCAAATATTCAAGCTCAGGTTGAGTCATCAGAAGAGTGGCCTGCAAACGTCCTCGTGCAAGCATTGCAGAATGATCCAAAGGAGCGGTTCGCTCATGCCGGTGCATTTCAGCAGGCATTGAGCGAGTCTACACCCGACAACTCTGCCAGTTTTGAGTTTGATGACCGGCAGCTGGACGTTTTCTCTACCGATCTACGGCTGAGTTCCGCTTACCGGGAGGACGATGACCCTATCGCCGACACGGCAGAGAAATTGATTTATCGATCCGGCGCCCTGGTCGTGAAATCGTGGCCGTCGATCAATGCCCGGGATCCCAAGGACGGCCAAGGGCCGATGTTGATGGCTTTCTTTGAAGTCCTGGAACAGTTGAAAGGAAGCGGTTTCGCCTTTCTGCCAAAAATTGAACACTTTGGTTACGACCGCAGCGGTAACCCATTCCTGGCTCAGGAGCATATCGACGGTGAGCACTGGGATGAGCTGAAGGGGTTGTCAGTTGAGACCCGTATCGTAGTCGCCCACGGGCTAATCGAGGCAGTTGACGGGTTGCATGGCCAGCAATTGAGCCACGGCGATCTGCATCCACACAACGTCAAAGTCAATGTCGGTTCCGCTCCCGAAAATACCCAAGTCTACCTGCTCGACTGTCCGGATTTCTCGGCTTCAGGCGCGTCACCGGTCAACACCCGCTACAGCCCCGTATTGGAAAACTGCACCCCAGCAGAGCGAGACAACTTTGCTGTGATGAGAATGGTGTTTGAGCTCTTGGACATGGACTGGGACGTGCCGTCGCAAAAGGACATTCCCGCCCTGAGGGCGGCCGTCGCGCATGAGAAAGATACTGAATCCGGCTTTCTTTCCCTGGAGCGTTTCAAGGATGCTCTGGAAGCTGCTTTCACGCCTGCAAAAACCATTGAAACCGTCTCTGTCGTCCTTAGAAACAGAAGTGGCGATGCATTTGAGATCCTACCTGACAACGGGAAAGTATTCGTTGTAGTGAAACCCGACCAAAGAGCCCCCACCAAAGCCTTGGAGGTGACGTTCGCAGGTGTCGGCGGGCAGTTACTGACCGAGTTCAATCCTGCTTCCAAGCAGTTTGTAAATGCGTTCAGAGCCAATCAGGAGATGCGGGTTCCCGCCTATCTGGCGCGTCAGGCAAACCACCACATAGAGGCACGGTTCAGCATTTCGGGCGGTACCAGCGTCAATGTCTATGAGCTGACCAAGCTGCTGGCAAAAGACGAGGCGTTTTTAAATCTCGCCGCGCAGGTGCATGACGCTGAAGTGCGTAAGCAAGCGGCGATTGAGGACGGTGAAAGCGTTGCGGACTCGATTACTGGTGAGGACGAGGACAACGGACTGGCCATAGATGAGGCGCAGCTAGAAGCTGTGAAAGTGCGCAGTTTTCCTGTCAGCCAGATATGGAAAACCATCACCTCTACGGAACTTGAGGCCCAGCCCTCTTTCCGTGTTTCCGAAGAACCACACTTCCACAAGGATGGCGTAGGACTTTTGATTCCCTACGCCATGGATGCGAAGGCCCTTGAGAGTTTTGAGGCGGGAGACAACATCCGACTGATCCTCAGAGACGGGGAGAAGGATATTGATATCGGTGAGATCAACCTGGGCATGAGCGTGCGTGATGCAGTCTACGTGCTTGCCTCCAGTCGTTCGAAACGCGTGCAGGCTGACTCTCAATTGTTCCTCCAAAGCCGGCAAAATAAGACATCAATGACGCGTCGTCGTGGTGCGATGGAGCGGATTATGAACCGCCAATCAGTGCTGCCGGATTTGATGGATTACTTCGACGAAAAATGCAAACTGGCACCAAGGAGATATGCTGAAGAGCCCAGCGATTCAGACTTTGCAGTATACGAACGCACTACTGCAAGTGGCACGGTCATCGGGCTGAATGAGGCCCAGCGTGCCGCATTTACGCAGCTTATCACCACAGGCCCAGTGGGCCTTTTGCAGGGGCCTCCGGGAACAGGTAAGACAGAGTTCATCGCGGCCTTCATCCATTATCTGATCAGCAAGGTCGGGGTGCGAAATATCCTCCTTGTCAGCCAGTCTCATGAAGCTGTCAATACTGCAGCAGAACGGATCCGCGCGCACTGCCGTCGACTGGACACCGAGTTGAACGTTGTACGTTTCAGTAACCGTGATCAGGTTGTCTCTGAGGAGCTACTGGACGTTTATTCTCGCAATATCGTCGACCGCCAGAGAAATGGGTTTAGCGCTGAACTTAAGGAGCGCGTGGGCTTCATGGCTTCGTCGTTGGGTTTAAGTAAGGCTTTTGCCCAGACGATGGTCGATGTGAATCAGCGAGTGTTTCACTTGGTCCGATCGTTGAAAAAGCTGGACGAGGAAATTTTGCGCGCTCAGGGAAGCGGAGCAGATCGAATGGCTTTGCAAGCGCTGAAGTCCTCTCTGATGGGCGAGCTGAATCTTAATGCCAGCTTGTTTCTTGGCGAGCTGGGTGAGGGCGAAAGCTCACCCCAAGAATTGCTGGAGCGCATCTATGATCACGTCCAAACGGTTCATGGCGTGCGGCCTCCGGAATTTAAACACTGCCTTGACCTGATCCAACTTTCTCATGAGTACGTTGAGCGCCTGTCGAGCAACAGGGCCAATTATGATGAGTTCCTCATGCGGTCCAGGACATTGGTTTGCGGCACCTGCGTGGGTATCGGACTGCAACATCTCAAACTTGCAGAAACCCATTTTGATTGGGTCATCATCGACGAGGCTGCTCGATCGGCGCCGAGTGAATTGGCGATCGCCATGCAGGTGGGCTCTAGGGTCCTGCTAGTCGGCGACCACAACCAGCTGCGTCCTACGTATGAGGAAGAACATAAGGTAGCTATTGCCCGTTCCCTGGGCATTACCACCAGCTCAGCTGAATTCCAGCAGGTCATGCGCAGCGACTTTGAGCGAGTGTTCCATTCCCAGTATGGGCGTGCCACTCGGGCGACGCTCAATACGCAATATCGAATGCTTCCAGCGATTGGCGATCTGGTTAACGAGATCTTTTATGACATAGACCTTGAGAATGGTTACAGACCAAGCCCTACCTATTTTTCACAAAAGGTTCCTGAGTGCCTGTCCCATGTGGTGACTTGGATCGACACCAGCGAGTTAGGCAAGAAAGCCTACGACAGCGGCACGCTGAGCCTGTCTAACAATGCTGAAGCGGATGCGATCATACGGCTGCTAGAAGAAATCGCAGAGGACACCGAATTTTGCGCGGGCATGGCTATGGAGATGGCCGAGTCGCAAGATCCTCCAATCGGGGTCATCTGCATGTATCTCGATCAGCGAAAACTAGTGAGAAAGAGATTTGCCGAGAAAATCTGGTCGGAGGAGTTCCGCAAGCTGGTAAAAATTGAGACCGTCGATAGTTATCAGGGTAAAGAAAACAACATCATCATAGTCTCCCTGACTCGGGCCAAAGCGGATCAATCACCTGGCTTTTTGGCGACCCCGAATCGTATCAACGTCGCGATGTCACGCGCGATGGAGCGGTTGGTCATCGTAGGTAGTTTGAAAATGTGGAGCGGCAGGAACGCGAGGCTTCCATTGGGTCAAGTAGCCAGCTTTATCCAGACGAAACAGGACACGATCAACTACTGCATCAAACCAGTGACGCCGGCCAGGAGGGTTGTCTGATGGAACTTAACCCAGTTGTTCTATTCGAGCTGGACGTGGTGGTGCCCGCGCAACAGTTCCGTATTGAGTACACCCTTGTGGACAAAGGGGGCCTGCCAGTCGTACCGGAATTTCTTCTGCGGCTGCTAAAAATTTCGGCGCTGCTGCCAGCTGAAATCGCCAATTATTTCGGGTTTACGGCTCAAGAGCTCAGTTTTGCAATCACACCGTTTCTACAAACGGGGGAGCTTAAAACGCGTCCTGATGGGCGAATAGAGCTGACCGATAAAGGCCGTGGCTTGTTTGCCAGCAACCATGAGTCACCGATTGTGAAGCGCAAGGAAGAGCGCGAGCAGATGTTCGTGTTTGAGCTCCTGTCGTTTACTTGCCTTGGAAAAAGCCTTGGAGATGCCGACTCCAAACGTTGCCTGGAATTGCAGGCGCCAAGCGATACGCTTTCCGAGTCCGGTGCTAAGGCCGTCGGTGCGTTCATGCGTCAGATTTACGACATTTATCGCGCTGGTCACCTGGGCGGGCAGCCCCAGGACGGAGGGCCGCCGGAGCTCTACAAGGTCGCAGGCGTTCAAAAAGTAAGGGATGGCTGGGAAAAGATAGAAGAGCGTGTAAGCATTGATGCCGACTCTCGGCAGATACGCTTTGTCGCGAAGGAAGGCCTGCGCGAAAACGAGATCTATATGCGTCAGCGTACGGAGCAGTTGGGCCGCATGCTGGGTAGAGGAAACCTCAATCAGGTTCTTCAGCTCGCCGACATCTTGGGAGATTCGGACGCCTATGACTTCATGTCTTCAAATGGGCTGGACCTTTCTGCTCTGTACAACAGCGCAAGTGCCGTGGCACAGGTTAGAGAGTCTTCCGGGCTGCGACTTTTTGGATCGCTTCAATTACAGCAAAACTGGGATAGAGTTTCTTCGGTACTGCGCAAACATCAGAAAGCGCTTCAGGGTGAACCGCAAGCCACCCCGATTAGCTTGTCCTGGCTGGCTCCGGCCTCTCACGAGCTCTGGGGCCGCTCGGCCAGGCATGCCCAGATTTGCAGTGCATTTTCTGATCTCTCAAAAACAAAAAGCAAGGGCGGCGGGAATGATGGTAAACCGGTTTTCGACGCTAAGATTTTGATCCCTGTTTCTGCCAGCGATGATTGGCCGGCGATCAAGCGCGCAAAAGGCGACTGCAACAATGCCAGACTGCTTCTGTGCGGCTTTGTTGAATCAGAGCAATTGGCTCCGCTTGAGGCGATGGTCATTCACGGAAAATGCGCGGTTGTGATTTACCACTTGGTTTTGCCGACGTTGTCTCCGGTGCCTATCCCATTCGGATTCATCACGGAGGATGCCGCCAAGATCCTGAATGTTGAAAACCTGATAAACCGCACGATGAGCGAGTACGTCATAGGTAATACGCAGCGCTACCTCGGTAGCTTCGAACGACCCGCCGCCTCATAGTGGCTAGGGGCGTTCGCAGCTGTGGGGTAAAGGCTTCGAGCCTTCGACGGGTTCTACCCAATCGAAAAGATTGAGCACTACGCAAATGACGCCGATTTCGCACTGGTGCCTTACACATCTTGCGACCTAGGACGCGGCGTAGAAAACCTAGGCTATTCATAGCAAAGCTTCATTACTCAGGAATCGAGATCCCGAGCAAGTTTTTCAATGGCTGCCATTGAATTCCCATTTAAAGGATATTTGTACTCGTTGTATTGATTAAGACGTTTTACAAGTGCAATTATATCGGACAGCCTCAGATCGGTTTGAAGCATCAGTGTTCGTAAATTATTCAAGTCGTACTCATTGGCCAAGGCGGTATGCATAAGTGTGAGCATTTCAAAAGGATTGGAACTTAATTTGTGAAAATAGTGAGCTGTAGTGGGGATATCATCAGGGAGAAAGATGTTAGAAGGCTTGATCGCGCCGGGTGCTTCCCAGACCATGCGCCTGGTTGCGAGATGCCTCAAAGCATTCTGCCAACTCTTGAGGACTAAAGTATCGTCGATTTCTAGCATCTGCAGTGCGGCGTGGGCGAGGGCGCTGTGTAGCTTGCTCATACTCCGAGCGAGATCAGAGTCTGGGATTTGGCAGCATGCGCTTACCTGATCGAGTAAAGCGAGACCAATTTGGAACGCCATTAATGTAAGGCTACTTGCGTCCGAGCGAGATTGGTACCCGTTGACAGCATCTGGATACCCAAACTCGACAATCTCTCTCAGCGCGTAAGTATTCACCCACAGATTGGACCACAATTGTGCTGGTTCGGGAGCGCAAACAAACGGGTACGCTAACAGATAAGCTACCAGACCTGGGAATTCTCGCTTTTGGCCAACGTAGAATTCAGCGCGTTGACGCAAAAGTTCTCCAGATCGTCGCATCCAATCATCTGCGGACAACTCCCACTCCTTCAGAAAAGTCTGAACGTCTGGGGCGTCCATTACACCGGAATGTGCGTGTGAGGCTAGCGCACATCTATAACTCCAGTGCTCCCATGGACTTGCATCTTCAGGCGGGCACGCTAAGGGAGGGCAACTGGGAAGGATATTTCCGATTGCATCGAGTAACTCACTGTCAAAGTATCCAGCATTTCTGGGGTCTTCGATCTCCTCTCTTGTCGACTCCAGCACTTTACGCATCAGCCAAGTGGAGAATCGGGCAAAAAGAGGGGAGGCGTCCCGACGATTGGCAAGTAGGTTAACAACACTGGTGATCAGAGGCGCACTGGTCACTTTTACGAGTTCTGATTCGACCTCGCCTTCCGATCCACGAGGTAGTTCAAGGCCAGCCCGAATGATCTGATCGCGGGCGTCGACCAATAGTAGTGGCATCAATAGGGAGCCGTTCCAGGTTCCGTCGCTTAGGAAGGCAATCGGTGCTTGGATCGCAAAACGTTCCCAACTTTCATAATTGGGTGTGAAGCCTCCGATCCCGTTGACACTCAGCATTGATGTCAGAAGGTGAGGGTCCCGCAGAAGAGAGGCTTCGTGTATGAATCCTTTTGGGTCTAGATCATAGAAAATCCGGAAGATCGCGAACTCGTCCTCATAGTTCAGAACATCCCAGTTCCTCAATCCCCACCATATCTCATCCAACCGATCAGTGCATCGCTGCCAGTAAAGTTGCGCTTGGGCACGCAGATCCTGATTGCGGCTCATCACTGCCTTGAGGGTGCCGTTTGCAAGCGCATATAAAACGAATTTGGCCAGTGATATGTAGCTTTCGCGAACATCGATCTTACTTTGTCCGCACACTGTCATGGCGTCTATCAACCAAACGTCGAGTACATAGGGGCAATTGTCCAGCTGACGAATTTTTTCCCATGTATCGACCGTTGGAGAGTCGGCCAAAGCTTTTGCTTTCATCCAAGAGACCAGTAGATTGACATACAGCTCATCCTCATTCCAAGACGCGGGAATAATGGTGAGAACGCGTGCTTTTACATCTAAAATCTCCAAATTCCCGTGAATGATGCAGCCCACTATATTCTCGAATGCTTCCAGCATGTCATCAGAACAAGCTTCCAAAATTTCGGTCAGAAGTTGTTTAAAATCTTCTGAGTCCCGCTCTGCCTGCCGAGTGTCCCTCAGCGTTTCGCATGGCCACTGCTGGCTCATTTACCTGTCCTCGGATCCCAAATCATTTTAAAGAATTCGATCGCGCCATGCTCTAAAGCGCTCCAGCCTCGGCTGGCCGCACTAACAGTGTGATGAAAGCCTCCCACGCTTCCCCCAAAGTGCCACAGCTCGTCGTCGATAATCGCGAATCGATCATGAAGGTAGTTATGGCTTTTTGTAAGATGAGTTCTGACTTCAATTACGCATCTTGTGGGGCGGCGGGGCTCAAGGCTGATTTCGTCACCCAGCACTTCGAACAACGTCAGCATCTCTGTATCAATTTCCTCGTGTGTCTTGGTCAACATACGGATATCGCTAGCTGCCAGACCTGGTTTGAACCAATCTAGAATCTGACCAAGCTTAACCATTGGCTTCTTTCCTTCAGCAGGAGCGAACAGATACTCGTCTACAACCCAGATTCGTTCTTGCGCCTGAGAAACCGCCTTAACAAATGCTTGTAATGGGGTCTGCTCCGAAGCGTGCATTCTGTCGAATATGGCTTGCCGGTCAGATGGGAAGCGCTGTGTCCCACCATCCTGATCGCACCAGAAAATCGTCTTTTCTGGCAATGGTGGTGGTGCAGGAGTAGCAACTGTGACTCCTGAAAAGAAAAGGCTAGTTTTCATTGTTTTGCCCTGACCTGATCTTTTCAGAACGTGGATCTAACGCCGTTTCGGACAACATCATTTGCTCGAGCTGATCAATTACTTCTTGTGGGTCAGGCAGCTTGACGATCATTGATGCTTTGTCGCCTAGCGCGTTTAGAGAGTTCCCCAGAAACCAGACATCGTCATCGATGACCATGAAGCGATCATGCAAAATATTAGCTTTAAGCAGATAGGCAGTGACGTTAGCTTTTAGATCGATCTCCAAAGACTGTAGGCTTAGTAAGAATTCGCTCTGTACTTTGTGCTTTGGTACATCGTTTTTTTCTTTGATATCCGAAAATGCGGCAGCCGATGTCATCAATGTGATGGTCAATCCAGAGGGCCTGGCACCGTACAAAAACTGACCTAGTTGCAAACCGGAAAGGTAGGGGTCGGCAATTATAATGCGGGTCGAGGCTTGTTTAATCTGGTCTTGCACAAATCCCATGGCCTTCTCCCGCGAACCATTGGGAAACCAGCGTTGACCATGCTCTTGGGCCCGCTGCACTGCTTCACGTCTCCTGCTGGCCCCCCCAATACGATTATTAGCCGTAACAGGATCAGGCCCCCCCATAACACTTTGCGAGGCTAAAGTTGTTTCAGGAACGCCTTCATACTCTATTGAACGGGATTTTGGTGAATCTCCGATTGGTACACGCACCCGCCGCGTCTTCTCGACCGCACTCAGTGAAAAATTCATTATACGTATGAAAGAAGCTGGTGGACGGTGGACCAGCGGCCCATGCTCCGGGTGACTTACTACATAGCCATAGCGACCAAGACACATCCCTTTATCAATTTCGAAAATTCCATCCTCGGGAATGCTTCTGGTCGTGAAATCTGTTAACAATCCACTATGCTCATCAAACGTTGTAATAAGCATTCCCTGTAGATTCTGTCCCGGGCGAGGGACGAAACGGTAAATAATGCGCTCACCATGCTTTGCATTCGCCGGGACCATAAAATTATCGATCTGTTTAATTATAGGGTCCGGCGCCACAAGTGCAGCCCCTCCCAGGTACTCCGGGTAGTGTTGTAGGTCCAGATGTAATCGTCGGGTAAGAAAGCCCCGAGCTTTTTCATCTGACAATACAAACTTTAAAGCGCTGTCATCACCAATGCGGCGGTGTACACGAGCTGGAGCATTTCCGATGAAAGGGGCTGGATGGTTGTTTGCGCTCGATCGATCCAAGAGATCTTTTCCTATGGGCAGACCGAGCTTTGGCCATGCCGGGTCATCGACCAGTTCTGAAACGATGATGGTACACATGTCATAACGCTCTATATCCTCATGTCTGAATGGGATAGGTGCTTTTACCTCGCCAGCGGATAAAGAGCGATACCATGTGATGGCCGAATCTGTGCTCAAGACGGTACGCCGAAAAACAAGGGTTGCTCCGCTTTTTCCTACTGAGAGCCGCTCGATCCCAATCATCTTTTCAGGAATGGGACGACCAGGGGCAAGCAATGTGACTGTGGCAAATAATAGCCGCCCGGTTGATTGTTTTGTCTGTTGAAGCACTGCGAGCCGTATAACAGCCCATTCATGAAAGTCGCTCAATGCCATCTCTAATCTCTTAGTGAAGAACTACAGGGAGTTCATAAATAATGTAACAGTATAAATATGACGCCACGTTGAGTAAGTGTTACGCCACTAAGAAAGCTATTCAGCAACTAGGTGCATCAGAAAAAGCTCCATCTTCCGCAGAAGCTCATCAAAGGTGATTATTTCGACATCCTTGTAGGAATATCTAAAAGTCTCAAACGAACGTAGTTGCTTTGATTCGGTGGGTAGGGTTCCTGCGATTACCACACAACGGGTATTATCAGGCCGAGAGCCTGCCAGAATCTCATCATCACGATGAATCCCCCACGCCGTCTGTAGCGAGTGGCGTTGATACAACACCTGACTGACTGCCCCGCTTAACTCTGAGTCTGGGGCATGGACCCCGCCGCCATGGCGATATTCTCTTTTCTGTACAAGAGGCGTAGAGGGCTTTTTGATCTCGACAATTGACAGAACCTGACCGGCTCCTCGAAAAAGATAGTCACCTATTTGGGCTCCTGTCCCTCTGATTCCACTGGGCTGGGCATGAAACTGTCCGCTTACCAAATGCACGGGTCCACAAAACAACATCGTCAGAATAAAAATGTTCTGATCGAAAAATTTCTGCCATATGTTCTCGCTCAGTTGTTGAGCAAGCATGTCGCGATATGAATCGATCATTTGCTGCAGCGAGACCCGCTCGATATCTGCATGCAGCGCCATTAAGGTAAGTGGGTGCTCAGCGGCAAGCGCCGGAAGATCCTCTCGGACTTTTACCACCGCACGCCGGCGAACTTCCGATGCGTCCATTGGACGTTGCGATGGACCCATGCATCTGAGCCCTGACGCGAGGTCCAATTCGTCCGTGTTTTCAGACTCCGTATCGATTTCTGAATTGCTGGGCGCGGGAGCTTCCGTCATAAGCACGTGCTGCATGCGGGTTGGGGATGGCCCACCAGCATGGCTAACACGTATTCGATAAAGCCGGGCACCGTGTAAAAAGGGAGCTAACTCTAACGCCAGAACACGATCACCCACTTGCCATTTGTGTGGCGTTGACTGCGTGAACAAATTGCACGTTTGCCCTATGATCAACGTCCGCTCTACTGACGAAGCTCGTGCCTGCGGAAGTCCGACACGAGTACAAATGGAGTGCACGTCCAGGGGCACATCTAGGGCACCTTGACCTGCTGCTTCACATAAGGCTGCGCTAACATCGCAGTGTGGCGTGAGTACATCAAAGGCGTGGAGTAATTCAGCTTTCATTGTGTTCGTTAGTCATCTCGAGAAAACCGCGGATGTGCTGTCCCTTGTGTGTCGCATCTTCGCGAGGTGGAGGACCGCCTTTCAGTACGGCACGCGACAGCAGCTGATTTTGCGCAACACACGACGTTTCCGGAATCATGATGCAGTCAGGGCAAGCCCCTCCGGCGGCATCGCAAAGTCGACCTGAGTTGCACCGATGGATCGACGTATCTAAGAACCGCCGTAAGAATAGATTGTTTTCGTTGCGCCACAACGATGACAGGTTGCCAAGGTCCATGGTGGTGCCATTTCGATACACTACAAATGCGAGGTCGAGGGGAAAGATGTACTCCCCCATAGAGCCCAGGTCCAAGCCTGACAGCTCAGCCACGTTTTTCATGAGCGCATGTGCATATGTGTGCAACAGGGTGTACACGTAGCGGTAGGTTGATGCATCCCCTTCTTTGAGAAGGGAGAAATAGCGTCCGAAGGGTTCTGCAACTTCTAGCAGTTTCCCACCCAGCTTGATGGAGCCGCTGCTGTCCCACTGCGGCAAGTCTGAGACCCCTACAGCCTGTAACCACTTATAAACGGCATCAGGGTCGAGTCGCACATACAATGCCTCGTTAGCCTGGGTCACGACATAAACAGGTCGTTTGCCATTACTTAAGGGCTCAAAGAGCTTCAAGCGAACAGGCATATCCTGGTTGCGTTTATTCAGTGTTGGTGTGGCGGAAACACGCGTGTATCCATGGGTAAATCGGCACAGGTCAAATTCTCGGATCAATCCCAGATCCGCCATGCCAAGCTTTTTCATCAATTGTTGAGTTTCGCCTTCCTGCTTCGCTTTAGCATTTGTTTCTCTTGGCGCAAGGTCATTATCAAGATGTTTGAAACGCACAAACTTAGCGCGCCCCCCATCGGGTGGCGCCGAAAGCTTGCCCCTGTTCAATGCCTCATGCTCTACCGCCAGAACGAAGGGGTCGAAGCGGCTGGTGTAATCGCTACGCAACGCAAGTTGCTGATTTATGCTTGGCGGAAGATCAACCCGTGGTGGTATTAGCGGCGGATTACTGGTTGTCCATCTATTCACAAGCTTTTTGAGCTCGCTATCCATCATTGTTTGAATGGGTGTATCCCCTGACTTAGCCGCAATCTCGCGCATCCGAGAAAAATTCTCGTAAGACTCCCATTCTTCGGCTTTACCGGCTGACTGCAAAATTGACTTCATTTCCACAGGTGTGAGTTCAGCGCCACCAAATCTAAAAAGGGTGCCGATAAAGG
Source organism: Pseudomonas sp. HMWF006 (assembly GCF_003061205.1). Lineage (NCBI taxonomy): Bacteria > Pseudomonadati > Pseudomonadota > Gammaproteobacteria > Pseudomonadales > Pseudomonadaceae > Pseudomonas > Pseudomonas sp. HMWF006. The sequence goes on along the minus strand of NZ_QAIU01000263.1, from coordinate 3,135 downwards.
TACCCAGTTCATCTTCCCGTTGCGGTTCCAGCAGGGTGATCAGCTGGTGCTCCGACTCCGGGAATAGGACAAATTGCTCGGATTGAGCATAGTACGCTGACGACGCTCGATACGAGATAGGTTCCATCCGTCGTTCGCTGACACGCCTGCTGGCTTGGTCGCGGAAGACCTCCGTCGTGAACTTATCGTTTTGACGCCATTCATTCGAGCCTTTGTGCCCGCAGGAGGGCTTGGCACAGTAGAAGTGCCACTTACCGATGCGAGGTGAGTCGGTATTCAGTTTAAAGTCATATCCACCGCACAGATTGCACTCCTCACCATAAAGCCTACGTGTGTTGTTACGCTCATCCCACTCCCATCGACCAGGAGTTACAGGCATCCACTCACCCGACCAATGCACGAATACCACATCGATCTGCCGCCATTGGCAAACACCCTTAGCATTTGCTGCTGTGCAGTGGTTCTTCCGCAGCTGTTCCATCCCTTTGGCTAGATCATGGACTGATTTAAAACGTTTGAAGAGGCTGCATTTATTACAAACGAACGTCAGTGGTGCGGGGGCGTATTTCATCCGCAGAGGATTCAAGAATACCAAACGATCAGCGCCCAAAGGGGTCACAGAACCACCACTGAGAATCGCTTCATCGAGGCATTGATTTGGTGAGATTGGCCGTTCCTCAGTTCCCGCCCCTGAAGCTCTGACGAACCAGCTTTGCCAGATTTCTTGCAGTCTCAAAAT
>NZ_QAIU01000263.1:0-2386 GCF_003061205.1 Pseudomonas sp. HMWF006 | reverse complement strand
GCCGTGTATGGGAGCATCGTCTTCGGTAGCAGAGAGGTCAGGGATCGAGATGCACGAACCTAAGCCGCCTTCGAATGTGAAGAACGCACCAGGAGCATAGGCTGAGCCAAGTTGGCCTCTGGAGCGTGTCATCGTTGGCGCGCTGAGTGTTTTGTCATCGTCTTCTGTTGCTAGAAAGCCCTTGCGAGTTCCCATCTCATTCCCCCGTCCGCGTATCGTCAGCACTGTCGTTATTTGCTACACCGTGGCGAACGAGATCCATCACCAACAACACTTCATTAGATAGCTGGGTCATGCCATCGCTATCGCGAGGTGATGCCTGAATGATACCGGCCTGGTCTACGTCGCGAAGCGATGTCATGGGTTTGGCCATCACTTCCGTTTGACTTTTGAAGTACCCATCTAACTTTCCACTGCCCCACAAAGGGCTGCTCCAAATATTGGCTATGAGGTTGCGAGTCCTGTGGTCAATGCGAGCACGGTAGTACTCTTGTCCCTCAGGAGCGAAGGCGCCACGCAGCCCCACCGCGAGCTCAATAAAATCGTTGATTTCGTTGATAAATACATCGCCTCGGGCCCCGAATTCTTTACGAATGTTGGGGATAAAGCTGAAATCTGCTGTTCTGGCTTTTTGATCTTCTGGAAGCTGAATCAGCTCGCGACTCGGCACGACACCAACCAGATACGCCTGGAGCAAACTGGTGAATACACGTTCGATCGCGCGTTCTGCCCACCGATCGATCGCTGCCGGTTGCACCATGCGCTCAAGGAAACGGTGGAAAATGTCGAACACGTGAACAATATGCCTATCTCGACGACGCTGTGGCGTCGGGATTAGCACGACAAAGCCAATATGCGCACGCCCCACCCGCGAGGAGGCTTGAATGTACTCAGCAATGTCCGACGGCATCCCTGCGAAAAACATTGAATTGAACTCGTCGACATCGACACCGTGAGAAATGGCAGATGTCGCAATCACTGAGCGCAACTGATCTTGTAAAGGCGGGAAAGGGAGTCCTGGACTCACCCGACGCTGCGCAGTATCCACGACACCTTGAATCTCTCCTTGCTCCACCGAGCCGGTAATCAGTCGGGTATCCAACCCTCTAAGGTCCATGCCTTCATTGATGTGTCGCTTACGCGTTTCCTCCGCCTCCGCGGCCATAATCTGGTCGCCACCTTTTTTATTGGTGACGTAGGTCAAGGCAATACGGTGCAGGTCAATGAGAGTGGCTAGTTCCGACGCGCCGGCCGTAGCTAGTGTCTGCTTGTGTAGCGCCTCTAGAGCACCTTGGGAAACATGCTCCACCAGCAACTGACGTGCAGATTCGAAGACTTGTGCGCTATCGCTCGTCAAGTCGTTGAATAGGCGAGTGATGTTGAAGTGAAAGCTGGATAACACCGCAACGCTAGTCGACGTATGCGGCTTTCCGTTTGTCATAAATGCTGTGTAAACCCGGGCTTGGCGGCTCGCTACTTCAACGTCTGGATGTGCTCGACGCCGTATATCTTCGGCTGGAGCAGGCTCCGAGTAAAATGACTCATAAAGGGTCGGGCCCGGCTCAGGAAACTGCGTGGCCGGAATCGAACGTTGGTATAGATGCTCCAACTGTCTTTCAGGAGCAGAGACGGTAGCTGAAGCGGCGATTACCTTAGCCCGGCGCCTGCGCCCTAGTTTGTCCGTCGCGATTAAGCTGCTGAGTGGCTTGGCCAGGTATTCAAAGACTGCATCGAGTGTGGATTCGAATAAGCCGGCAAAGGTGCCCAACGATTCATCAAGCAGGTGTGCCTCGTCCTGGATGATGAGACTTGGAAACGGATCGTGGAAAATGCGCTTCCCAGACGAATAAGCCGGATACACCCCTTCCATGTCTTTTGCGAGGGGACCGGCCGCTAACTCACGGGGTTCAGGCACGTATAATCGCCCGTTGGCCGGGTTGATCCAAGGCGCAGCGCCAAACATCGCGTATATGCGCCGAATGGTTCGGCCTGAATGGCCAATGAGTGCCAGCTTGTCGACAGTTCCCAGAAGTACGGACGGTGCTAAATCGTAAATATCCTCATCGACAATGTAGAACGGAAGAGGCTGCCACCTACCGTCATTCGAATCGCACTGGATGTCGGTGCATACATGACCAAGAGTTTGGTCTCCGTGGTCAAAAAATAGCCGCAAAGCTGTTTCGCTATTGCAGAAAGGGCATTTGGGCAGCTTGCGCCAAGCACGCATGGCTGTGGAGTACTTGGAGTCGTTGTCCCGAAGGGCCTGCTCAGCCGTCAGGAATGGCGGTGCTGATGAAATGGTCGGGATGCTCTTCACCCCCTTAGCATTGTGGCGGTTCGGCGAGCCACCGCTGCCGACCCAAAAGCCAATGGAGAATGAGTTACC
>NZ_QAIU01000262.1:0-1395 GCF_003061205.1 Pseudomonas sp. HMWF006 | reverse complement strand
GCGCTGAAGGACGCGAGCTACGCCACCGACTGGGTGAAAAACGGCCTCACCGCGTTGGCGGCGCTGGACACCCAGACCTATGACCTGGTGCTGCTCGATCTCGGCTTGCCGGGAACGGACGGGCTCGATGTCCTGGATGCCATTCGCGCGCGCAATAATCCGGTGCCGTTGCTGATCATTACTGCCCGCGATGGTCTGGACGATCGTCTGCGCGGGCTTGATGGCGGCGCTGATGATTTCCTGCTTAAGCCCTTCGCCATGGCCGAATTGCTGGCACGCATGCGCGCGGTATTGCGCCGGCGCGGCGGTAACGCGCAATCACTGCTGGATAACGGCGAGGTGTCGTTGAACCTGGTCTCCAAGCAGGCCGCCACCGCTGACATCAGCGAAGTCCAGCTCTCCAGTCGCGAATTCGCGCTGTTGCAGGCGTTGTTGATACGCCCGGGGGCCATACTGTCGCGTAGTGAACTGGAAGACCGGATTTACGGCTGGGGCAACGAAGTAGAAAGCAATGCCGTAGAGTTTCTGATCCACGCACTGCGGCGAAAATTGGGAAACCATATCATCAAGAACGTCAGGGGAATGGGATGGATGGTTTCAAAAGGCGTTTGAGCGACTCGGTACAGTCGCGGCTTTCCATCACCCTGTCACTGGCGATTCTCATCGTCGCCTTGCTGGCCGGTGCGTTCGCGTTCATTTCGGCACTCGACGAAGCGCACGAAATGCAGGACGAAAGCTTGCGTCAGGTGGCGGTGCTGTTCGATCGCCAGCACATGACTCTGCGTTATCCCGGTGCCGAACGGATCGCCGGCGACGACGAAGAGTCGCGGATCACCATGCAGTACCTGGCCGATAGCGCCAAGGCTACTGGCAATGATGACGTAAGCATTCCGTTGCCGTTTCCGGTGACCCTGGCTGACGGCTTGTCAACACTGAACATTGCCGGTGAAAACTTTCGCGCGTTGGTCAGAACCATCTCGACCGGCGAACGCATCGTGGTAGCGCAAGAGGCCGACGTGCGCGACAAGGAGGCGCGGGAAAACGCTTGGCGCAGCCTGCTGCCGTTTCTGATTCTCTTTCCGGTGCTGCTGTTGGTGGTCGGCGACTTGGTGCGCAAGCTGTTCCGGCCGATTGCGACGCTCTCGGCAGAGATCGATCAGCGCGACCAGCAGACATTGCATCCGATCGATGAGCAGCACCTGCCGAGTGAAGTCCGGCCTTTCGTGGTGGCGATCAATCGGTTACTCAAGCGCGTCGCACAGGCTATGGAAACGCAGCGACGGTTTATCGCCGACGCCGCCCATGAACTGCGCTCACCGATGACGGCGCTTTCGCTGCAAGCCGAGCGCCTGGCGGCGGCGCCGATGTCAGACGCCGCCCAACACAGCTTTGTAC
>NZ_QAIU01000261.1:0-2690 GCF_003061205.1 Pseudomonas sp. HMWF006 | reverse complement strand
ACATGACGCCGCACCTCGGCATACACCTCACGCCAACATTCCTGCAGTTTCGCAGCAGGATTCGGCGGGCGCTTCACCCCATCCACCCGCCGCTGCGCCATATACGGAAACTCAAACCGCAACACATTCACCCCAAGCCCGGCAAGACGCCCAGCCATGTCATTCATCCAGTCACTGTCCATCGGCGCGCCCGCCCCATGCGCCAGGATCAACGTCGCCGAAGCCTTACCCGTGGCGGCATCCCACAACCATCCATGATCACGCACACACTGCGCCCATTGATCCCCGTCAATACTGGCCTTGTGCTGTTTGTCCATGCTTGCCTCGCTTTTAGTCTGCCTATAACTCCAGACGAAGGATTCGCGGCGTTCTCGCGCGCGCTCACTTCGGCTGAACCGTGGATGGGGAACCATGAACACTTCTATCAGTACCGCCTACAACTACAAGGTGGTCCGCCAATTCGCCATTATGACGGTGGTGTGGGGCATCGTCGGCATGGGCCTCGGGGTTTTTCTCGCGGCCCAATTGGTCTGGCCTGAACTCAACTTCAATTTGCCCTGGACCAGTTTCGGCCGTCTGCGCCCGCTGCACACCAACGCGGTGATCTTCGCGTTCGGTGGCTGTGCGCTGTTCGCCAGTTCGTTCTACTCGGTGCAACGCACCTGCCAGACTCAGCTGTTTGCGCCGAAAATCGCCGCATTCTGCTTCTGGGGCTGGCAACTGGTGATCCTCCTGGCCGCGATCAGCCTGCCACTGGGTTACACCAGTTCCAAGGAATACGCCGAGCTGGAATGGCCGATCGACATCCTGATCACCATCGTCTGGGTCGCCTATGCCATCGTGTTCTTCGGCACGATCATGCAGCGCAAAACCAAACACATTTATGTGGGCAACTGGTTCTTCGGCGCGTTCATCATCACCGTGGCAATCCTGCACATCGTCAACAACCTTGAGTTGCCGGTGAGTTTCACCAAGTCCTACTCGGTGTACGCCGGTGCAACCGACGCGATGGTGCAATGGTGGTACGGCCACAACGCCGTGGGCTTTTTCCTCACCGCCGGTTTCCTCGGGATGATGTACTACTTCGTACCGAAGCAGGCCGAACGTCCGGTGTATTCGTATCGCCTGTCGATCGTGCACTTCTGGGCTTTGATCACCCTGTACATCTGGGCCGGCCCGCACCACTTGCACTACACCGCGCTGCCGGACTGGGCGCAGTCGCTGGGCATGGTGATGTCGCTGATTCTGCTGGCACCGAGCTGGGGCGGCATGATCAACGGCATGATGACCCTCTCGGGCGCCTGGCATAAGTTGCGCAGCGACCCGATCCTGCGTTTCCTCGTGGTGTCGCTGGCGTTCTACGGCATGTCGACCTTCGAAGGGCCGATGATGGCGATCAAGACCGTCAACGCCCTCTCCCACTACACCGACTGGACCATCGGCCACGTGCACGCCGGCGCTCTGGGTTGGGTGGCGATGATTTCCATCGGCGCGCTGTACCACATGATCCCGAAAGTCTTCGGCAAAGAGCAGATGCACAGCATCGGCCTGATCAACGCGCACTTCTGGCTGGCGACTATCGGCACCGTGCTCTACATCGCCTCGATGTGGGTCAACGGCATCGCCCAGGGCCTGATGTGGCGCGCAGTCAACGAGGACGGCACGCTGACCTACTCCTTCGTCGAAACCCTGGTGGCCAGCCACCCAGGCTTCATCGTGCGACTGGTGGGCGGCGCGATCTTCCTCAGCGGCATGTTCCTGATGGCTTACAACACCTGGCGCACCGTGCGGGCCTCGCAGCCTGCTGACGTCGTTGCTGCCGCGCAGATGGCCTGAGGAGTCCGCCATGAAACACGAAACGATTGAAAAGAACGTCGGCCTGTTGATGTTGCTCATGGTGTTTGCCGTGAGCATCGGCGGCCTGACCCAGATCGTCCCGCTGTTCTTCCAGGACGTCACCAACAAACCGGTGGAAGGCATGAAGCCCTACACCGCGCTGCAACTGGAAGGCCGCGACATCTACATCCGCGAAGGCTGCGTCGGTTGCCACTCGCAGATGATCCGTCCGTTCCGCGCCGAGACCGAGCGCTACGGGCACTACTCGGTTGCGGGCGAAAGCGTATGGGATCACCCGTTCCTGTGGGGTTCGAAGCGTACCGGGCCGGATCTGGCCCGGGTCGGTGCGCGCTACTCGGATGACTGGCACCGCGCGCACTTGTACAACCCGCGCAACGTCGTACCGGAATCGAAAATGCCGGCCTATCCGTGGCTGGTCACGCAGGCGGTCGACAGCAGCCACACCGAAACCAAGCTCAAGACCATGCGTACCCTCGGCGTGCCGTACACCGACGACGACATCAGCGGCGCGGTCGCCAGCCTCAAGGGCAAGACCGAAATGGACGCGCTCGTTTCTTACCTGCAAGTGCTCGGCACTGCGATCAAGAGCAAGAGGTGAGCCATGGTCATTGAAATGAGTGCAGGCCTGATTCGCGGCCTCGGTACGGTTGTGGTGTTCGTCGCCTTCGTCGGCCTGACGTTGTGGGTGTTCAACCGCAAACGCACCCCGGAATTCGCCGAAGCGCGTCTGCTGCCGTTCGCCGACGAGCCGCAACCCGACACTACCCCCGCATCTGAAACAAGGAGTACCCGGCCATGACCACCTTCTGGAGTACGTGGATCTGCGTACTGAC
>NZ_QAIU01000260.1:1537-2377 GCF_003061205.1 Pseudomonas sp. HMWF006 | reverse complement strand
CTTGAGCACGTAGCGCTTGGCACCCTCGCCGACCGCCGAGATCGACACCACCGAGGTGATGCCGATGACGATGCCGAGCATGGTCAGCAACGTGCGCATGCGGTGCGACACCAGCGCGATCCAGGCCATGCTGAAGGCTTCCTTGAACAGGCCAAGGCTGGCCACCAGACGGCGCGTGGCGGTGGCTTTGGGGGTTACTGGTTCTTCACTGAGCAGGTGTGTGGTGTCACGTTCGTTCGTGCGGTCGCTGAGGATTTCGCCGTCGCTGACTTCGATGATGCGCTCGGCATTGGCTGCGACTTTCGGGTCGTGGGTCACCAGAATCACCGTGTGCCCGGCCGCGTGCAGTTCCAGCAGGATGCGCATCACTTCCTTGCCGCTGGTGGTGTCGAGAGCGCCGGTGGGTTCGTCGGCGAGGATCACTTCGCCGCCGTTCATCAACGCCCGGGCGATACTCACGCGCTGCTGCTGGCCGCCGGAGAGCTGGCTCGGCCGGTGGCTCAGGTGTTCTTCCAGGCCCAGCCGCGCCAACAGCTCGCGGGCGCGGGCGTGGCGCTGCAGCTGTGGCGTGCCGGCATAAATCGCCGGCATCTCGACGTTGTGCATGGCGCTCAGGTGCGGCAGCAAGTGATAGCGCTGGAAGATGAAACCGAAATAGTCACGACGCAGTTCGGCGAGGGCCTGATTGTCGAGGTCGCGGGTTTCCTGGCCGTTGATTTTGTAGCTGCCGGCCGTGGCGTAATCGAGGCACCCGAGGATGTTCATCAAGGTCGATTTGCCAGAGCCCGAGGCGCCGATGATCGCGACCATTTCCCCGGCGTTGATCGTCAGGTCGATGTT
>NZ_QAIU01000260.1:0-1493 GCF_003061205.1 Pseudomonas sp. HMWF006 | reverse complement strand
CCCCCGCCACATTCGTCACCGGATCACCGATCACCACACGGTCGCCTTCGGCCAGACCGGCATTGACCTGCACCTTGACGTTGTTGTTGATCCCGGTCTGCACATTGCGCGACTGGGCGTGGCCCTTGGCGTCGAGCACGCGCACCGGGAAACTGCCGTCGGCGTTGCGCGGACCGAGGGCCGCCACGGGAATGGTCAACACTGATTTGGCGGTATCAAGCACCACCCGCACCTGCGCCGTCATCGAGATGCGCAAACGGTGATCGAGATTAGGCACCTCGAACAAGGCGTTGTAGAACACCGCGCTGCTTTGCTTGGGCGTACCGGCCGCCGGGGTCTCGAGGAAATTCTGCGGGGCCGGTTCGGTGCCGCGCAGTTTGGCGTAATAGCGTTTGTCCTCACCGAGAATGGTGAAATACACCTCCTGCCCCGGCGCGATGTGAATCACATCGGCTTCCGAAACCTGCGCCTTGACCGTCATGGTGTCCAGATCCGCCAGTTTCAACAGCACCGGCGCCAACTGGTTGGCGATCACCGTCTGGCCTTCCTGGGTGACGATGCCGACTACATCGCCGTCGATCGGCGCGACAATCCGCGTGTAGGCCAGGTTGACCTTGGCCGTGTCGATCTGGATGTGTGCGCTTTTTATCTGCGCCTCCAGCGACATCAGGTTGGCCTGCTGCACCTGATAGTTCGACTCAGCGGTTTCAAAATCCTGGCGCGAGATCGAAGCATCCTCCTGCAGGTTCTGATAGCGCTCGTAAATCGCCTTGGTCTGCTTGAGCTGGGCCTGGGTCGCGCGTTTTTGCGCTTGCAGGTTCTCTTCATCGACCTGGGCCTGACGCAGGGTGTTTTGCAGCACCAGCGGATCGATTTCCGCCAGCCACTGGCCCTTTTTCACTTTGTCGCCGACCTTGACCTTGAGCGACTTCAACTGGCCGGAGACCTGCGCGCCGACATCCACCTGTTTGATCCCTTCGAGCACGCCAGTGGCCAGCACCGCGTTCTCGATATCATCCCGCTCGACCGTGGCGGTCAGGTACTGCGGTGCCTCGGCCGGTGCCTGCACCGTGTAGAACACCAACCCGGCCACTGCCGCCAGTGCCAATCCCATACCGACTTTGCGCAACTTCGACTTTTCCATAAATGACCACAAGTCCGTTCAGGGGTGAGCCCGGCCGGCGGCCGGGCTCCTTTATAAAAAACAATATTCAGGACAACACTTTGCCCACCGGCACCGACAAGCCGTCATGCCACCACGCCGCGAAGCTGAAGACGTTGGGCGCCTTGAGAATCGTGAAATGGTTGCCCGGCCCGTACCACACGGCGAGGTCGTTGACATGACGCTGCCAGCCTTCAAGCATCGCCGCCTGCTCGCGCTGATTGCCCCACGCGTCCAGGGTCGGATCATCGACCAGCACCAGCCGCACCGGCCCGGTGTAGGTCAGTGGCGGTTGATAGACCGTGCGCAGCGCCGTGGCGAAGGTGCGCAC
>NZ_QAIU01000259.1:0-1442 GCF_003061205.1 Pseudomonas sp. HMWF006 | reverse complement strand
GGTATCCATTCAGATTTCAAACTGCCAAAGAAACGTTCCATCGGAGCGTTGACGCTCCTATGTCAACAAGATCGAGCTGAATCGGCTAAATCTGCCAGGATCAAAGGGTATAGCTCCCTGACGATATAGCGCTTTAAACAGCGCTGGATTTCTTTGGAAGACAAACCTTCAGCACTACGACGGGCGACGTAGCTTTGGGTTTTGGGATCACCTCGCATGCGTACCATCGCAATGGTCCATAGGGCGTTGTTCGCAGACCGATTCCCACCTCTGTTTAAACGATGTCGCACCGTTTTACCCGAGGATGCCGGTAAAGGACTGACCCCACAGAGGGCGGCGAGAGCTGCTTCACTTTTTAACCGCTCCGGGTTATCACCTGCTGTCGAAAGCAGCACGGCCGCCGTTTGAGGGCCGACGCCGAATTGTTCACGTAAACGGCGAGCATGTTGGCGAGTCAGGTTTTCTAGAATGACATCGAGCTTTTCAACTTCCTCTGCCAATGCCAGCCAGCGCTTGCCCAATAGACACAGGGAGGTCGTTAAGATGTTCAGGAATTCAGTCGCGCTCCGTGAGCGAAGACGTGCACATCCCTTGGCGCAGTCGCCAGGTTTGGTTTTCCAGAGCCGTTCACGAATGTCTTGCGGGGCACTGACGAGCAAGGCTCTCAATTGATTGATCGCTTGGGTTTTCGCTCTGACTGCGCTGCGCCGAGCAACCGAAACCACCCGCATCGCCTCGGCCACACCCGATTGGGTCTTGGCGATCGCCGTGGCGTTTCCTGAAAGAACGGATCGAGCCGCGCTCTCGGCGTCGGTGGGATCGGATTTCCCCTGGAGCCGGCGTTTGGAGCGATCAGGGCGGTTAACCTCCAGCACCTCGATGCCATGATCACGCAGGACACGGGCTAAACCCGCGCCATAAGTTCCGGTGCCTTCCACGCCGGCACGCTTCAACATACCGAAGGAGTTGGCCCAGGTAACGAGCTTGAGATATCCGCTGGTATCGGTTGTTACCGCCAAGCAGCCAAGCAGGTTTCCATTCGTGTTGATCAAGACCCCTACGTGGGTATCCAGATGTGTATCAACTCCCAAGATGACTTCGTTTTCGTCCATGGGGCTGTTCATGACTAATGCCTCCGATGAGAACGCATTACCAACCCCATACGCAGGACAGGACACTCAAGATGCAGGACAAGGCTCCTATCAGGTCACAGACGCTGGGCCCGGCAATGCCAGGGAACGTCAGCGTCCAATCGACAGGTCAACGCAAAGGCACTCTATTGGCCAATCCCAGCACGGGTCAGATTGGGCCGACGCTCTTGAGCATAGTGAACTGAGTATCCCAGCAGTTCCCTCGTCGACTCATGCTTTGTTTTATTCGCATCTCCGACACCGTTTCTCGGAACATTTTGCTGCTGTAATGACAACCCTGATCCGAATGGA
>NZ_QAIU01000027.1:0-18260 GCF_003061205.1 Pseudomonas sp. HMWF006 | reverse complement strand
GTTCGTGCGTAACCGTGCCGGCGCGAAACTGACGCCCAACGGCGAGGCGTTCGTGGTCTACGCCAATCAACTGGTGCAGACCTGGGAGGCTGCGCGCCGCGACCTGCCGCTGCCCGAGGGCTATCACAACGTGCTGCACATCGGTGGCGAAGTCAGCCTGTGCAATCCACTGATGCTCAGTTGGGCCGCCGAACTGCGCGAAAAAATCCCCGGCCATGCCCTGCGCATGGAAATCCGCGACGGCGAAAACCTGCTCCGTCAGCTCGAACTTGGCGTGCTCGACGCCGCGCTGGTCTATCAGCCGGAGTACTGGCCGGGCTTGCAGGTCGAGCAAGTGCTGGAAGAGAAACTGATTTTGGTCCGCGCTCCCGACCGGCCCGCCCCTTACGTCTACATCGACTGGGGCCCGGACTTCCGCTGCCAGCACGACGCCGCCCTGCCGGAAAAGGCCAAGGCCGCACTGAGCTTCAACCTTGGCCCGCTGGCCTTGCAATACATCCTCGAAAACGGTGGCAGCGGCTATTTCCGCACCCGGGTCGTGCGCAGTTATCTGGAAAGCGGCGCCCTGGAACCGGTCACCAAAGCCCCGGAATTCAGCTACCCGACCTATCTGGTGTATTCGCGTGATCGCGACTCCGCCACCCTGCAACACGCCTTCGATCTGCTGCGCGAAGTGATCCACGCTGATGACGACTGGTCGCAGCGCTGGAACCCGTTGAGCTGAATCGGCCGCTTTACCCCGGAGCATGGCGCAAGTGGCCTCAAGCGCCGGCCTGCACAAACCGCCGGATCGGCTACGCTGCCGGGTAGAACAACAATACCCGCAGGTGACCGCAGTTGAGGCAGACCACCGAGGCATTTCGCAGCCGTTATCGGGCCGCCATTCATCCGTTCTACAACCCGTGGCTGCACGGCGCCTTCGTGCTGCTGTTCGGCGTGCTGGCCATCGGCGCCTTCTGGCACCCGGTGCAGCAGGTCAGTTGGCGGGAATGGCTGACGGTGCCGCTGACCCTGCTGTTCTTCAACTTCGGCGTGTACATGGTCCATCGCCATCTCGGCCATCACAAAAAGACCTTCGCCAGGCTGTTCTACGCTCGCCATGCCGGCGACCATCACAGCTTCTTCACCCCCGGCCACATGACCTACGACAGCGCTCGCGACTGGCGGGTGATTCTGTTTCCGGCGTGGCTGATCGTCCTGCATACCCTGGTTATCAGCCTGCCGCTGTGGTGGCTGTTTGCACAGTTCAACAGCAATGTCGCCGGGCTGTTCGGTGGCTGCATGGTGCTGGGTTACCTGACCTACGAAGTGTTTCACGCCTGCGAACATCTGCCGCCGGACAATCCGCTGACACGCCTGCCATGGATCCGCCAGATGCGCCGTCTGCATGAACTGCACCATCGCCGCGAACGCATGCAGGAGCGCAATTTCAACATCGTCTTTCCCTTGATGGATTACCTGTTCGGCACCCTCTATTGGGAACCGGAACCCGTCCCCTTGAGCCATTCGAGACCGTCCATGACCCGCATGCAGCACCACATCGAAATCGTCGGCGAGCCAGTCACCGTGCTCGCCTACGCCGCCAGCGTCAGTCGCTGGCCGGAATGGCATCCGTCGTCGCTGAAGATCGACGGCCCGCAAGGCCCGCTGCATGCCGGCGCGCACTTCGAAGAGGACATTCACGCCGGGGGACGCGCCGGTCATCTGCACTGGGAAGTCAGCGAATACCTGCCCGGCCGACGCTGGTGCGCCCGGGCTCAGGGCGATCATGGCTTGTCGCTGCTGCTGACGTACGAATGCACGGCCGAACAGGGCGGCACACGTTTTGTGCGCACGCTGGATTATCGCTTCGCCGGTTTGGGCATGCGCATTGCCAACCGGTTGCTGCTCAGACGCCGCATCGAGCGTGAATCGGCGGCGTCGATGCTGGCGCTGCGCGACCGGGCAGCGCAGTACATCAGCGCGACGAGGGTCAGCGCATGAGGCTGCGGCATGGGGTGTTGTTGATCATCATCGTCGTCATCGCGTTCTTGCTGCTGATGCCAACCAAGGTTGAACCGGTGGCGTGGCAACCGTCGCCGGCACCGTCGTTGACCGAAGGTGTCTTCGCCGACAACCAGCGCCTCAAAGCCGCGGTGCCGGTCGGGCCGAGCGACATCGAGGGACCGGAAGCCTTGCTACTGGAAGAGGATGTCCTGATCACCGGGCTGCATGACGGTCGACTGATCAGTACCAGCCTCGATGGCCAGGCACGCAAGGTCCTCGCCGACACTGGTGGCCGACCGTTGGGGCTGGCGCGGCATCCGAACGGCTTGCTGGTGATTGCCGACGCCATCAAGGGGTTGCTCTCACTCGATGCCCAGGGCCGCCTGATTCCCTTGTCCACCGCCGCCAACGGCGTCGCCTTCGGTTTCACCGATGATGTAGCGATCGACAAATCCGGGCACTACGCCTATTTCAGCGATGCCTCCAGCCGTTGGGGTTACGGCCATGATGGCGAGGCGATCATCGAGCACGGTGGTGACGGACGTCTGCTGCGCTATGACTTCCAGACCGGCAAGACTTCGGTGCTGCTCGACAAACTGGAATTCGCCAACGGCGTCACCCTCGGCCCGGATGAGGCTTATGTGCTGGTCAATGAAACCGGCGCGTACCGCATCAGTCGCTATTGGCTCAGCGGGCCCAAGGCCGGCACGCATGATGTGTTTATCGACAACCTGCCGGGCCTGCCGGACAACCTCGCGTTCAATGGCAGCAACCGTTTCTGGGTGGCGCTGTATGCGCCGCGCAATGCTCTGCTCGATGGCACCGCCGGGTATCCGTTCCTGCGCAAGATGATCGTGCGGGCGCTGACGGTGTTACCGAAACCGGTGGAAAAGCGCGGCTTTGTGCTGGGCCTGGATCTGGACGGCAAGGTGATTGCCAATTTGCAGGACGCGAGCAGTGACAATTACTCGCCAATCACCACGGCACGCGAGTATGGCCAGTGGTTGTATCTGGGCTCGTTGAAGGCGACGCATATGGCGCGATTGCCGTTGGAGGCAGCCTTGAAGTAAATCCGTTCAATCCTCTGTTGAACGAGCCGGCGCCTTCGCCAGCCGGCTCGCTCACACAGGCGATGTGGGTCGTTCACGGATTCATGGTGCGAGCCAGCCTGCTGGCGATGACGGTCTGTCAGTTGGAAGACTTGTCGAACTTATCGGGATCTTCGTCTGTGGGCAGGTCTTCGTCCGGCTCATCGGGGTTGGCCGTGGTGTGCGCCGGGCTGTTCGGTTCGGGGTGCGTCGGCACCGGGTCGAATGCGCCCTGCTCTTCACTGGGGAATTTGGGATCGTTCATAAGGCACCTCGCAAAGCGTCGATGAATGGAGACGCTGTACATTCGAGGTGCCGGTCGTGGCGGTCGTTCCTTTCCATTCACCACCGGCGGTCGGTGGCGCCACTGGCGGTCAGGATCGAGCCTGTAACTGCTCGACAATCCTGTCCTTGACCTGCAAGCGTTTCTCCTTGAGCTTTTTCAGCGTGTCATCACTGGGCGCATCCGAGGTGGCAGTCTCGGCCTTGACTACCTCGGCATCCGCCTCGGAATACTTGTTGATCAGTGCATCCAGATGTGGGTCCTCGGTGCGTCGTTGCTGGATCTCTTCCTTCGTAAGCTTCAAGTCCTGATACAGGTCATGGGTCACCGGCATGGAACACCTCCGTGAGTTGATCGGCAGCCAACGCGACCGATTGCGCTGGCTCGTTATCAGAATGGCCTTGGTTACCCGATTCTGTCGACCACCTGTCAGACCAGCGGTGTCCGTTCGTCGCCCTGTCGCAAATGCGATAAAACCTTTATTCGCTGCTTTCCCTCCATTGAGTAACACCAACAAAAAACCTGCGTGGAGATACATCAATGGACGGATTCAACCTGCGGCACCTCGTTCTGGCTGTCACTTTGAGCGCTGGCATGGGTAATGCCTTCGCCGCCACCGACAATGACTTTGTCGACAACGCCGCAGCGGGCGGCATTGCCGAAATCGAAACCAGTCGCCTGGCCCTGGAAAAAAGCCAGTCGGCCGACATCAAGGCATTCGCCAACATGATGATCACCGATCATGGCAAGGCCAACGATGAACTGGCGAGCATCGCCAAAGCCCACGACATCGAAGTGCCGGACACCACCACCCTGGTCAAGCAAGCCAAGGAAAAAATCCTCGATATGCGTGATGAGTCCTTCGATGCGGCCTACGCCAACAATCAGGTCAAGGCCCACGAAGAGACCATTGAGCTGTTCAAGAAACAAGCCAATACCGTGACCGACGATAAGGTCAAAGGAGCACCGGAACTGAAGGCCTTTGCGCAGAAAATGCTCCCGGCGCTGGAAAAACATCTGGCGGCGGCGAAAGAGCTGCAAGCCAAGCATCCGAGCAAATAACCGCGCACAAAAAAGGCCGCATTCAGAGAATGCGGCCTTGTCGTATCTACCGTGACTAGCCCCCGTCCGTGTCAATATCGGCATCGGTTTCTTCACCCGGTTTCGCACGATCAGGTTGCGGTTTGAAGCCCGGACTGAATTCGTTGTCGTTATCGGTGTGTTTATGCTTCTGATACACCGCCGGATCGGCGCTCTGTGCCTGATCGTTCTCGCCCTGCTGTTGCGTCGGCGCCGGTTGGCCCGGCAGCTGCGGGTCGATTGCCGGGTCGTTGCGGTTGATCGGCTCTGCCGATTGATTCTGCTGCTGCATTGATTGCTCGTTCATGGCCACCTCGCTCATCAAACCCGTCCGACTGAAACGCGTCGGGTCTTGAAGATTCGAAGCCTGAGGCCGGGCAATCGTTCAAAACATCGCAGCAAAAATCGGCGCCTGCAGGCGCCGATCCCGGCCATCAGCGCAAGGCGCGAGCGAGGAACGGCGCCGTCCGGCTCTTCTTGCTCGCCGCGACTTTCTGCGGTGTACCCGCCACCACGATTTTGCCGCCCTGATCCCCCGCGCCCGGGCCGATGTCGATCACCCAGTCGCTCTGCGCGACCACGCGCATTTCGTGCTCGACCACGATCACCGTATGCCCCGCCGTCACCAGCGTATCGAGTTGTTCCAGCAAGCGATCGACGTCGCGCGGGTGCAGGCCGGTGGTCGGTTCATCCAGCACGTACAGGGTGGCGCCGCGTTGATTGCGCTGTAACTCGGTGGCCAGTTTGATCCGCTGCGCCTCACCGCCGGACAGTTCCGTGGCCGGTTGCCCGAGACGCAGATAACCGAGGCCGATATCGCGCAGCACTTCCAGCGAACGACGAATCCCCGGTTGCCCGGCAAACACCGTCACCGCTTCATCGACGGTCAATTGCAAGACCTGGGCGATGCTCAGGCCCTCCCAGAGAATCGCCAGCGTCTGCGGGTTGTAGCGCGCGCCATGACAGGTCGGGCATGGCGCATACACGCTGGGCATGAACAACAATTCGACACTGACAAATCCCTCGCCCTCGCACGTGGCACAACGCCCCTTGGCGACGTTGAAGGAAAACTGTCCGGCGTCATAACCGGCAGCCCGAGCCTCGGTTGTTGCGGCGAACAACTTGCGCACGTTGTCGAACAGCCCGGTGTAGGTCGCCAGATTCGAGCGCGGCGTGCGCCCGATCGGTTTTTGATCGACCTGCACCAGACGCTTGATCGACTCCAGCCCTGAAGTGACCTGGCCGCTGCTGGCCTGCGGCGCATCGTCTTCGAGGCTGAGCTCTTCCGGTTCGCTGTCCGCTGGCGGACGCCCTAACTGCGCGCCGACCAGTTCCAGCAGCGCCTGACTGACCAGACTCGACTTGCCCGAGCCGGACACGCCGGTCACCGAGGTGAAACAGCCCAACGGAAACTCGGCGCTGAGGTGGTTGAGGTTATTGCGTGAGATGCCATCGAGTTTCAGCCACCCGCCGGGCTTGCGCGCAACCCGGGGCTGGCGTGGCGCGTCAGCGAACAGGTAGGCGCGAGTCTGCGACTGTTCGATCTCGGCCAGCCCCGCTGGCGGGCCACTGTAAAGGATCTGACCACCCTTCTCGCCCGCCGCCGGGCCGACGTCGATCAGCCAGTCGGCGCGGCGCATGGTTTCCACATCATGCTCGACCACAAACAGCGTGTTGCCGTCGGCCTTGAGGCGCTGCAGGGCCTCGAACAACGCTTCGCCATCGGCCGGGTGCAGCCCGGCGGACGGCTCGTCGAGCACGTAGATCACGCCGAACAACTGCGAGCCCAATTGCGTCGCCAGGCGCAACCGCTGCAACTCTCCCGAGGACAACGTCGGCGTGCTGCGCTCCAGGGCCAGATAGCCAAGCCCCAGATCGGTCAGGGTGCTGACCCGCTCCAGCAGATCCTCGGCAATCCGCTGTGCCGCCAGACGCTTTTCCAGCGACAGGTTCGGCGTGTGCCGCACATCCGGCGCGCTGGCGTGAGCGCTGGCGCCGTGGGCCGCCCGCTGTTGACGGGCCTCGCGGGTTTGCGCATGGCTCAGGGTGTCGCCGGTTTCGTCGGCGTGTTCGAGATAACTGGCCTCGGCCACCGGTCGCAACACTTCAGCCACTTGCAGCAGCGGCATCTGCGACAGTTCGCCGATGTCATACCCGGCGAACGTCACCGACAAGGCCTCGCGCTTCAGGCGTTTACCGTCACACAGCGGGCACGGACTGCCGAGCATGAACTGTGCAACACGCTTCTTCATCAGCGCACTTTGCGAATGGGTGAAGGTGTGCAGGATGTAACGTCGCGCACCGGTGAACGTACCCTGGTAGCTCGGCTCCATCTTGCGCTTGAGGGCGACGCGGGTTTCTTCCGGCGTCAGCCCGGCGTACACCGGCACGGTCGGGGTTTCTTCGGTGAAGAGAATCCAGTCGCGCTGTTTTTTCGGCAGTTTCTTCCAGGGAATGTCGACGTCGATGCCCAGGGTCACGAGGATGTCGCGCAGGTTCTGCCCTTGCCAGGCCAGCGGCCAGGACGCCACCGCGCGTTGACGGATGGTCAGGTTCGGATCAGGCACCATCAGTGCTTCGGTGACCTCATACACCCGGCCCAGGCCATGACATTGCGGGCACGCGCCCTGCGGAGTGTTCGGTGAAAAATCTTCGGCATACAGCATCGGCTGCCCCGGCGGATAACTGCCGGCGCGGGAATACAGCATGCGGATCAGGCTCGACAAGGTGGTGACACTGCCCACCGATGAACGCGTGCTCGGTGTGCCACGCTGCTGTTGCAGGGCCACGGCGGGCGGCAGGCCTTCGATGGAATCGACATCCGGCACGCCGACCTGGTCGATCAGCCGCCGTGCATAGGGCGCGACCGATTCGAAGTAACGGCGCTGGGCTTCGGCATACAGCGTGGAAAACGCCAGCGACGACTTGCCCGAACCGGATACGCCGGTGAACACCACCAGCGCATCGCGGGGAATGTCGACGTCAACGTTCTTCAGGTTGTGCTCACGGGCGCCACGCACCCGGACCGTACCGGCGGGCGCTTTGGCATTTCGCTTGGAAGTCATCGGCAGGCCTTATCAAGAATGTCTGTTGAGAACCCGGTGGTAAGGGGATTTATCCCCGTTGGAGTGCGAAGCACTCCGCTGCATTGCACCGGGTATGACGCGAGCTCTTGTTGACGACTGCTGCGTAGCCGAACGGGGATAAATCCCCTCGCCACAGATTCCCACGCCACCGCTTTATCCATACCGCCCCAAGTGCCTCGCTTGCACCCGATCAGGCACCGAGCACCGCGCGAATCATTTGCAGCATGGCCTCGGGGCTATAGGGTTTGCCCAGCAAATGGGTATCGGGGCTGAGTTGGTGGTTGCGCGAGATGATGTCGCGGGTGTGCCCGGAGGTGAACAGCACCGCCACCGGTGGCGTCTGCACCTTGGCCCAGGCGAACAGGTCGGAGCTTTTGATCAGCCCCGGCATGACCACGTCGGTGAAGATCAAATCGACCTCGACACCTTCGAGCAGCATCTGCATGGCCGCATCGCCATGGCCGGCGGTGAGCACGCGATAGCCCTCTTCGCGCAGCAATTCAACCGCCGAGGCGCGCACCGCCTCGTTGTCCTCGACCACCAGAATCGTCTCGTGGCCACCGCCCTGCTGCGCGTCAAGGCTCGGCATTTCAGCGCGGACCGGCCGCAAGCTGCGCGGGAAGTACAACTGCACTCGCGTGCCTTCACCGACGCGGCTGTCGATTTCGACATGGCCGCCGCTTTGTTTGACGAACCCGAAGACCATACTCAAGCCCAGACCGGTGCCCTGACCGTCGGCCTTGGTGGTGAAAAACGGTTCGAAGACTTGTTCGAGGATCTGCGCCGGGATGCCCGCACCGGTATCGCTGACCGCCACCCGCACGTACTCCCCGGGCAGGATGCCTTTACCGGCACAAAACTCGCGCTCCAGACGGGTGTTGGAGGCGCTCAGCACGATGGTGCCCTCGCCTTTCATTGCATCCCGGGCATTGATGGCCAGATTGAGAATGGCATTTTCCAGTTGGTTGCGATCAACGTTGATGTGCCACGGCGCTTGCGGCAGCTGCACGTCGATCTGAATGGTTTCGCCCAGCGCCCGTTGCAGCAACTCCCCCACGCCGTCGAAGATCTGTTGCGGGTTGCACACCGCAGGCGACAACGGCTGACGCCGGGCAAACGCCAGCAGTTGCGAAGACAGTTTGGCGCCACGCTCGACCGCCGCCAACGAGGCGCTGACCCGGCGCTGGACATTGGCATTGTGCGGTTCATGCCGGGCCAGCAAATGCAGATTGCCAGCGATCACTTGCAGCAGGTTATTGAAGTCGTGGGCAACGCCGCCGGTGAGCCCGCCAATCGCTTCAAGCTTCTGCGACTGGCGCAATTGCTCTTCGGCCGCCAGTCGCGCCTCGACTTCATCGGCCACGCGTTGTTCGAGGTTGCGGGTGAACTTGAGCAGGGATTCTTCAGCGGTCTTGCGCTCATGAATGTCGATCAACACGCCGGGGAAACGCCGTGCCTCACCGTGTTCATCGAACTCGCACGCGCCACTGGCCAGGACCCACAGATAACTGCCATCGCTGCGGCGCACGCGGTACTCCGCGTTGAACGGCGCGCCGGTCCGCACCGAATGGGTAACGCGCTCGTGCACCCAGGCGATGTCATCGGGATGGATGCGGGACTGGGCGATGTCCTGGGCCAGATTGCTCAGGTCCTGATCCGGCGGATAAGAGAATGTGCGGGCGAAACGCTCATCCGCCGACAACGTATTGTTTTTCACGTCCCAGACAAACGAACCCAACAGCGCGCCGGCATTCAGCGCCAGTCGCACGCGCTCGTTATCGGCGCGGTAGGCGTCTTCGGCGGCCTGGCGCAAGCGCTCGGAATGCATGAATTCGGTGGTTTCCACCACCATCGCCATGACCCCGGCCGGTTGCCCGTCATCGTTGGCCACAGGGCTGTAATACAGATCCATCCAGACGTCTTCGGGCACCCCGTCGCGCAGCAGCACCAGTTCCTTGTTGCGGTAAGACAGGGTGCCGCCGGCCAGACAGGTATCGACCACGTGCCGATTGAAGTCGGCCACTTCCGGCCAGCCCAGCTCCACCGGCGAGCCGAGCAGATACGGATGGCGGCCACCGGCAAATTTCGAGTAGGCGTCGTTATAGATCATGTAGCCGGCGTGGCCCCAGAGCATGACCATCGGCAGAGGCGACGCCAGCATCAATTGCACCGTGCTGCACAGACTGGCAGGCCAGGTGTCCAGCGGACCCAGCTCGGTAGGGCTCCAGTCGAACGCGCAAATGCGTTCGGCCATTTCGCCTTTCCAGCCGTCACAACCGTGACTATCGGATAAAAACTGCATCGACTGACTCGGTGTCCTGTGGTGGTTGTCCGGTAAATCACGACGACCAAACGACGCGACGCTCGTCTGTTTCGAGCATCTTGCGGCGTATTGGTTTCATAAGAGGTATAGCCGATTTCCCCAGCGCCCGGAACTCATACGCCGATCAAGTGTTTGAGCGGATGGTAGCCAGTTTTCATCTTCGCAGCGACGTCGAGAATGGCCTGTTCGATGCCGTTCAGGTGCAGGCAAGTCAATTCGATCGCCGCGCTTTGATCCCCGGCTTCGATGTACTCAAGCAGGCGCAGGTGCTCGTCATCGCGGCAGGCTTCGTGACTGTCATCATCCAGCGCGGCGACGTACAGCGAGGCGCGGGAGATGAGTTTCTGGAACCAGTCGAGCAGCACCGGGTTGTTCAGGCTGCGCGCCAGTTTGATGTGGAACTCGCCGAGCAGATGAATCAGCCGCTCGTGGTCGCCGGCGGCGTGGGCTTGATCTTCCAGCAGCAGATGCGCGCGCAAGTCCTGCATCGCGGCGGGGTCCTTGCGCCAGCACAGTTCGGTGACGATACCGATCTCGATCAGGCGCCGGGTTTCGAACAGCGAGCGGATCTCTTCGTTGCTGGGCAGCGACACCGAAGCCCCCTTGTTCGGTTCGGTGGTAACCAGTCCGTCAGCCTCCAGTTGCTTGAGCGCGGCGCGCACCGACGTGCGGCTGACATTGAATAACTCGGCCAGTGAGGCCTCGCCCAGTTTCATGCCAGGGCGCAACGAACGCTTGCAGATCGCCTCGTAAACCCCTTGGTAGACGCGGTCGACCGTGGTTTCCGGTTTCTTGTCGGTCATACGAACACTCCTTTGGCATCGGGCAACCCTCCCCTGGCGATCGCTGGCCAAGAAATAAGAGGGAGGGTGCACACGCCTATTGTCTTTATTTGCGTCTGTGAGCGTCGCGCAGAATATCGCCTTCGGCGGCAAGATGCAGGGTCTTGATTGCACGTTGAGTACGGTTCGTTGATCGGGGCTGCGTCGATTTGCCAGTCTGCTCGTTGCAAGCAGGAACGCAAGCGCCAGGGGGGATGAGCGGATCGGGACTGCCGCACGATGAACGACAGAGGAGCACATTCCCCTTGCAGGAGCGGGCTGGCTCGCGAAAGCGCTGTGTCAGTCAGGGCAAATGCCTCTGACAGACCGCCTTCGCGAACAAGCCCGCGCCCACAAAAGTTTCAGGTGGTCAGTCAGTGCCGTACTTCGGCGAACGCGGCCCATACAGCAGACCTGCCGGGTGGCCGGCCGACAACAGACGATTACTCGCCACACCGGCAATCGGGTAACCGGCATCGGTGGAGCTGTTGATCACCTGCTTCACTGCGGCCGTGATCAGCATGCCGATCAAACCACCGGCGTTGCCGTTGTTACCCTCTTCACTCGACGCCCGGGCCGTGCCGGTCCACAGCGTGGTACCGGACTTCAGGTCGACCAGTTTCGCCGTCGCGGTCACGGCGGTTTCACTGCTGATCACCCGGTAACGCGTGCCGTATTCGGTCACGTTGATGTACAGCGCCGCGTCCGCACCGAAGATTTCCTTCAGTTTGTTCGGCGGTGCCTGATGGATGTCATCCGGCGTGGTCAGGCCGTTCTGGCGGAAAGTTTCGTCCACCAGCGCGATAGGCAGCACGTAGTAACCGGCCTCGGCCAGCGGAAACGTCACTTGCGACAACAGGCTGTACGACGCTTTCACGTCGGGCGAGGTGTTCAGCGGCGGCAGCACCAGAATGGTCTTGGGACGTGCCTGTTTGTACGCCGAATAGTCGACGGTTTTCGGCGCGACACAGCCACCGAGTACGGTCAGGGCCAGGCCGGCGGCCAGCAGCTTCAGAGCACGCTTGATCATTGGGCGTCTCCGGTCTTGGCGTTTTTAAGCAGAAAATCCATGTAGGTGCCCGACTCCGGGAACAAGGCTTTCTCGGTGCGCAACTGCTGCACCATCTGATCGTCCTTGCCCATGCTCAGGTACAACAGGCCCAGATGCGCGTGGTAACCCGGCGGTACGGCTTTGCCACTGGCGCGGATCTTTTGCAGATCGGCTTCCAGCGCTTCGGCCTGCGCTTCTTTTGGTGTTTCGCTTTTGAAGTATTCGTAAACCTGCGGCTGGTAGCCTTCCCACTGGTACAGGGTTTGCGGACTGCTGCAACCGGCCAGCAAGGCGCTGGCGGCCAGCGTCAGGACCAGACGCGGCCGAGACAGAAAAACATTCATTGTTGATGCTCCTTGCAATGGGTTGCGATCAGTTGGCCGGTTTCCAGGCACCAGCGTTCATGCCATCGACCAGACGATTGATCGCCTCGCGCATGGCCAGATCAAGGACTTTGCCGTTGAGGGTGGAGTCGTACGCAGCGGTGCCGCCGAAACCGATGATTTCACGGTTGGACAAGGCGTATTCGCCGGCGCCCTGAGTCGAATACACCACTTCGGAAGTGCTGATGTTGACGATGTTCAGGTTGACCTTGGCGTAAGCGACCTGGGTCTTGCCACGGCCGAGAATGCCGAACAACTGGTGATCGCCCGTCTCTTTACGACCGAACTCGGTGACATCACCGGTGACCACGTAATCGGCCCCCTTCAGACGCTGGGCCTGGCCCTTGATCGCCGCTTCCTGCTGGATCTCGCCCATGTTGTCGCGATCCAGCACGCTGAAGCGGTTGGTCTGCTGCAAGTGCGTGATCAGGATGGTCTTGGCCTGGCCGCCGAGACGGTCGACGCCATCGGAGAAGATGCCGCGCATGTAGCTCGAGCGGTTGTCGAACTTGCCCACGGCCATCGGTACACGAACGCCGGTCCAGACCTGAGTGGCGCTTTCGACCTTGGCCACCGGCAGTGCACGGGAGCTTTCGGTAGCACAACCGGCAAGGGTGCCGGCCAGGGTGCCCAGCACGGCAATCGCAACGCCTGAGACCAACATCCGGGAGATCATTCTCACTGAGTATTCCTTCTTGAAAAACGGTGTGTCCCGGCACGGCAACGCGCTGGGCAGCGGAAAAGGGGCGGCATTATGACAAAGTGCCATCATTGAAGACAGAGTTTTTTGACGCCAATGAATTGGCCGCCCGGGATCAGTGGAAATCGCGGCTCTGCACGCGGATGCCGTTGAGTAGCGGGCTGAGGTCGCTCAGGCGGCCGGCGATCAGGTGGCGCACTTCGCCTTCGCGCTCCCAGCGGCCATCGACCCTGAGCAATTGCGAGCCCACCAGCACCTGGCGCTGGCGCTCGGCGAGGTCGCGCCAGACCACCACGTTGACGTTGCCGAACTCATCTTCCAGGGTGACGAAGGTCACGCCGCTGGCGGTACCCGGTCGTTGACGACCGGTGACCAGGCCCGCGACGCTGACCGGGCGACCATGCTCGATGTCCAGCAACTCCCGTGAACTGCGGCAGCGCCGGGCCTTGAGTTCGCCACGTAACAGCGCCAGTGGATGCGGGCCCAGCGTGGTGCCGACCGTGGCGTAATCGGCATGAAGGTCCTCGCCCACACTCGGCTTGGGCAACACCACATCGGACTCCTCCTGACTGGGCAAACCGGCAAACAAGCCGAGCTGTTTCTGCACTCCGGCCACTTCCCAGCGGGCGCGATGACGATGCCCCGCCAATCCGCGCAATGCCCCGGCATCGGCCAGCAACGCCTGCGCCCGGCTGTCGAGCGCGGCACGCTCGCCCAGGTCGGCGACATCGGCAAACGCCCCGCGCGTGCGCGCCACCTCGATGCGTCGGGCATCGTCCTCGCGAAAGCCCTTGATCATGCGCAGGCCCATGCGGATCGCCGGCTGGGCTGCCGTGGTCGATTCCAGGCTGCAATCCCAGTCACTGGCGCGCACGTCCACCGGGCGGATCTGCAACTGATGGCGACGCGCATCCTGAAGGATCTGGTCCGGGCTATAGAAACCCATCGGCCAACTGTTGATCAGGGCACAGGCGAACGCCGCCGGTTCATGGCACTTGAGCCAGCAACTGGCGTAGGTCAGCAGGGCGAAACTGGCGGCGTGGGATTCGGGAAAGCCGTAGCTGCCAAAACCCTTGATCTGCTCGAAAATCTGCGCGGCGAATTCCGGCGTGTAACCGTTTTTCTGCATGCCGGCAGCGAGACGTTCCTTGTGCGGTTCCAGTCCGCCGTGGCGCTTCCACGCCGCCATCGAGCGGCGCAACTGGTCGGCCTCGCCGGGGCTGTAATCGGCGGCCACGATGGCGATCTGCATGACCTGTTCCTGAAACAGTGGCACGCCGAGGGTGCGCTCCAGCACCACTTTGAGCTCCGGTGATGGATAGGTTTCCGCTTCTTCCTTGTTCCGCCGACGCAGGTACGGATGGACCATCCCGCCCTGAATCGGTCCCGGACGGACGATCGCCACCTCAATCACCAGATCGTAGAACCTGGCCGGTTTCAGCCGCGGCAGCATCGACATCTGCGCCCGGGACTCGATCTGGAACACGCCGATGGTGTCGGCACGGCTGATCATGTCGTAGGTCGGTTTGTCTTCGGCCGGGATCGTCGCCAGGCTCAGGTCCAGGTGGCGATGACGACGCAGCAGGTCGAAACAGCGACGGATCGCACTGAGCATGCCAAGGGCGAGGATATCGACCTTGAGCAACCCGACGGCATCGAGGTCGTCCTTGTCCCACTGAATGATCGTGCGCTCGGCCATTGCCGCATTCTCCACCGGCACCAGCGTGTCCAGCGGCTGCTCGGAAATCACGAAGCCGCCGGGGTGCTGCGACAGGTGCCGGGGGAAGCCGATCAGTTGCCCGGTCAGGCTCAGCACCCGACGCAGCACCGGGCTGTCCGGATCAAAGCCACCTTCGAGCAAACGCGCCACTGGCGGCGTTTCATCGCTCCAGTGACCGCAGCAATCGGCCAGCGCGTTGATCTGATCCGGCGGCAGGCCGAGGGCCTTGGCCACATCGCGCACCGCTCCCGCCGCGTGATAGGTACTGACCACCGCCGTCAACGCCGCACGACGGCGGCCATACCGACGGAACACGTATTGCAGCACTTCTTCGCGGCGCTCGTGCTCGAAATCGACGTCGATGTCCGGCGGTTCGTTGCGCTCCTTCGACATGAAGCGTTCGAACAGCAGCGTGGTACGGTCCGGGTCGATTTCGGTGATGCCCAAGGCAAAACACACCGCCGAGTTGGCTGCCGAACCCCGGCCCTGACAGAGGATCTTTTGCTTGCGGGCGAAACGCACCACGTCGTGCACGGTGAGGAAGTAGCTTTCGTAGCCGAGTTCGGCGATCAGTTTCAGCTCGTCATTGATCTGCTTCAGCACTTTGGCTTGCGGCCCTTGCGGCCAGCGCCAGGCGATGCCTTCTTCGGTCAGTTGCCGAAGCCAGGAACTGGCGCTGTGCCCCTCCGGCACCAGCTCTTTCGGGTACTGATAGCGCAATTCGCCCAGATCGAACGTGCAGCGCCGGGCCAGTTGCACTGAGGCGTCCAGCAATGCCTGCGGATACAGCTCACGCAGCACATCGAGGCTGCGCAGATGGCGCTCGCCGTTGGGATGCAGGCGCAACCCGGCCTCGGCCACGGGGACGTGATGGCGAATCGCGGTCATGGTGTCCTGCAAGGCCCGCCGGCCACGGGCGTGCATGTGCACATCGCCGCTGGCCACGGCGGCAATCTGCAGTTGATCGGCCAGACTCAGCAGTGCCGCCAGCCGACGCGGGTCGTCCTGCCCGCGATGCAACTGCACCGCCAGAAACAGACGCTCGCCAAAGGTCTGTTTCAACCAGCGCCCCTCGTTCAGGTCATCCACGGTGTCCGGCACCCACACCGTGAGCAACCCCGGCAACGGCTCGCTGAAATCCTCGCGCAGCACCTGGTACTGGCCCTTCTGCGTACGCCGCCGCGCCTGGGTGATCAAGCCGCACAGGGCCTGATACCCCGCAAGGCTCTCCACCAGCAGCACCAGTTTCGGGCCGTTGTCGATGCGGATTTCGCTGCCGATGATCAGCGGCAGTTCGACCGACTTCGCTGCCTGCCAGGCGCGGACGATGCCGGCCAGGGTGCACTCGTCGGTGATCGCCAGCGCCTGATAACCGTGTTTTTTTGCCCGCTGAAACAGCTCAAGCGCACTGGAGGCACCGCGTTGGAAACTGAAGTTCGACAGGCAGTGCAACTCGGCATAGCCGTGGCTCATGCAAACCAGCCCTGCAGCCACAACGGGCCGCCCTCACCCACCGCCCGGTAGGCCCAGCCCTGCTGACCGGCGCGGTTCTGGATCAAGTAGTAATCGCGGCGCACGTCGTCGCCGTCCCACCAGCCGGATTCGATGCGCTCCGGCCCCATGAGAATCCGCGCCGAACCTTCGGGCACGCTTTGCGGCTCGCCGAGCAACCAGCCCGGACGATGAACCTTCGGCAAGCCGGTGCAACGTTGTTTGTCGACAGCATTCTGCCAGGCACATTCGGGCCGGTGATCGGCCTGAAAGCGCAGCCCCTGCACCGCGTCATCGCCCAGCCGTGCGCGCAGGCGTTCGCGCAATTGCTCCCAGGGCAAGGTCTGCTGCGGACGATCATCGAACAGCTCCTGAAACTGCGGCACGAAACTCGGCAGATCCTCGGCGCGCAAGCGGAAACCGCGTACCGGCGCCTCGACCTGCACGTGTTCCAGCCGGCCTCGGGCCAGCTCGAAGAGCATCGCCGGATCGCGCTCGGCACTGAGCAGACCGACCTTGATCACGGTGTCCGGCAGCCCGGCGTGTTCCAGGTGCAGGTCGAAGCGCTGCACGCCGCTGTCACGTCCGCAGAGGAACGCCGAGAGGTCGCCGGTCAGACGACGCAACGGGAACAGCAGCGCCTGATGGGACTGCACGTCGAAATTCAGCTCGATGCGCACATCGAAACGATCCGGCGGCAGGTAGAACGCCAGCGCCAGCGGACGCGCGCCGAACAGGGTGTCGAGGTGTTTGAGCATCGACGCTTCGAAGCGCCGGGCCAGGGCCTGACGTGGCAGGCTCTGCACCTGACTGAGCGTGCGCAAGCCCATGCGCGACAACGCCGTGGCCACGCCCGGCTCCAGGCCCACGCGGTCAATGGGTAACTGGCCGAGGTGATGCTGCAAGGCCTCGCCGTCCGGCACCACCAATCCGTCGTAGGCATTGGCCAGTACCCGCGCCGCCACCGGGTTGGGCGCGGCCACGATGCGGTGGCGAAAACCCAGGTCGCTCAGTTCCTTGCGCAGCCGCGCCTCGAATTGCGTCCAGGTGCCAAACAAGCCCAGGCTCGATTCGATCTCGAACACCACCGTGCGCGGGTAATGCACGCTGACCTGCGCGCTGAAGCGGTAGGCCCACGCGGCGAGAAACTGCTGCCAGTGCTCGACCTCGGCGACATCGTAATCCGCCGTGGCAAAACCCTTGCTCAGGGCTTGGGCGGCGGTCATCGACTGGCCAGGACGCAAACCGAGTTTACGTGCCGCCGGATTGACCGCCTGCAGCACCCGGCGCTGGGCCGGGCCGCTGAGCAACACCAACGGTTCATCGGGCTCGGGACGCTGACGCAGCACCGCGTCGAGGGCCAATTGCGGAAACAGAATACAGACCCAGCGCATGGCGACCTCAATGCCCCACGGCAAAGGTAATCGGCGCCGAACGCGCCAGCCCGCCGCGGCATTTGAGCACGCGCAACTGGGCCGGTCTGGCGTCGATGGCAATGCGCAACGCCGCCGGCGACGGGTTGACCGCTTCGCTCAACGGGCGCCAGGCAAAGGCCAGGGTCTGGCCGGTTTCCGCCGCCACCTGCAAACGCCGCAATGCGCGGTCATCGGCCTTGTGCGGCCAGCACAGCACCGCGCCGCAACTGCCTGAACGCAGGCATTGTTCCGCCGCCCACAAGGCATCGCGCTCGCTGGCCTGGATTACCGACAACTGACGCAGATCCACCCCCGCGCTTTCCCACGCCTGCGGGTACGGCACGAACGGCGGTGCCACCAGCACGATGCGCTCGCCCGCCGCCGAAAGCCGCGCCAGTGTTGGCCAGACCAGTTGCAACTCGCCAACCCCCGGGCCGGCCAGGAGGATTTCGCTCAGCGCCGCTTCCGGCCAGCCGCCACTGGGCAAGGCCGCGTCCAGCGCGGCATGCCCGGTGGGTTGCGGGCTGGCAGCCGGGGGCGCAGGCCGGCCCTTCCAGACCTGGCCGCCATTGAACAGCGTATCCAGCGCAACGACGGCGCCCATCAGCCTTGCCTCACCAGACCGCAGAACACCCCTTCGATGGCCAGGTCCTGATCGTTGCGCACGACAATCGGCTGATACGCCGGGTTGCGCGGCAGCAACCGCACCACCGCGCCGACCCGTTCGAAGCGTTTGATCGTGACTTCACCGTCGAGCCGCGCCACCACAATCTGGCCGTTGAGCGCCTCGGGATTGCGCCGCACGCCAACCAGATCGCCATCGAGGATGCCGT
>NZ_QAIU01000258.1:0-5926 GCF_003061205.1 Pseudomonas sp. HMWF006 | reverse complement strand
TCTTTCACCGCCGCGCCCGCGCCGGTGAAAGAGTCGGCGGCGATTTCCGGCCTCGCCAGCCTCGGCAACCCGCCGCCGGAATACCCGTCGCTGGCGCTGCGGCGCAATTGGGAAGGCAGCGTGGTGTTGCGTATTCAGGTACTGGCCAACGGACGCGCCGGCTCGGTGACGGTGACCAAGTCCAGCGGCAAGCCGCAACTGGATGACGCGGCCGTCGCGGCAGTGAAGAACTGGAAGTTTATTCCGGCCAAACGCGGTGACACGCCGATCGACGGCTTCGCCACCCAGACCATTGATTTCAAATTGCCGCAATAACGGCACAACCCGACGAACTCACAACCGACTTAATGCAAGCG
Source organism: Pseudomonas sp. HMWF006 (assembly GCF_003061205.1). Lineage (NCBI taxonomy): Bacteria > Pseudomonadati > Pseudomonadota > Gammaproteobacteria > Pseudomonadales > Pseudomonadaceae > Pseudomonas > Pseudomonas sp. HMWF006. Next base: position 5,570 of record NZ_QAIU01000258.1, on the reverse strand, counting down.
AGGTGTAGCCATGAACCCTTCTCTGTCTTCGATGATTGTCCCCGGTGTGCTCTGGGGGCTGGTGCTGTTTTCCGTGGTCAGCTGGGCGATCCTGCTGGTCAAGTCGGCGCAATACCTGCGCCAGAAAGCCCAGAACAAACAGTTCAGCAAAGCCTTCTGGGGCGCGCCGGACCTGCTCACCGCCGCCGAGCACGCCAGCCAGTACCCGGGCTCGCTGGCGCGCATCGCCAGCAGCGGTTTCGAAGCCCTGCTGGTGGAGGATTCGCCGCGCACCACCCAGCAATTGGCGCACACCATCAATCGCTCGGATCGCCTGGAACGCAACCTGCGCCAGCAGATCCAGAAGGAACGCCGCTCGCTGGAAAACGGTCAGGCGATCCTCGCCAGTATCGGCAGCACCGCGCCGTTCATTGGGTTGTTCGGCACCGTGTGGGGCATCATGGAAGCCCTGCAAAGCATCGGCGAAACCGGTTCGGCCAGCCTTGAAGCGGTCGCCGGCCCGATCGGTCACGCACTGATCGCCACCGGCGTCGGCATCGCCGTCGCGGTGCCGGCGGTGCTGATTTACAACTTCTTCCTGCGTCGCCTCAAGCTCGCCTCGGCGGACATGGACGACTTCGCCCACGACTTCGACGCCCTCGCCTCGCGCAGCGCGTTTTCCATCAGCCGCCAGGCCATCGCCAGCAAAACCACAGCCGCCGTGCGGGAGGCCAGCTGATGTCCTTTTCCACTCAAGAAAGCGATGAAGTGCTCAGCGAAATGAACGTCACGCCGCTGGTGGACGTGATGCTCGTGCTGCTGGTGGTGTTCATCGTCACCGCACCGCTGATGACCAACGCGATCAAAGTCAATTTGCCGAAAACCGACGCCGTCGCCCCCGCCGAAAAGAAGGATCCGGTGGTGGTCAGCGTCGATCAGGACGGCAAGTTCTATCTGGCCAAGACCGAACTGGCTCCGGAATCGCTGGAGGCCAGCCTCAAGGAGGTCAAGGCCAAGGACAGCGAAGTCCGCGTGCAGCTGCAGGCCGACTCCGCCGTCAATTACGGCCAGGTGGCCAAGGCCATGGCGTCGATCGAACGCTCGGGCATTACCAAAATATCGGTGATGACCACCCACTGAGTGCGGTGTCGGGCGCGCGTTAAAAAACGCGCCCGACACCGCGGACCGCCTCCCGTCGCAATCAGCCGACCGAAAAACGCAAAGCGTCTTCGGAGGGGATCGGCTTGCTTGAAGAAAGTGGTTTTCCGCACGCGGTATCACCGAAAGCGGAGCAATGAGGGGCTCACAAGGCCAATTCGATAACGTCTAACAAAGTCGGAAACAACCATGCTGATGAACACTCCACGCTTCACGCTCAAACCTTTGGTGGCAACGATTTCTCGTCACCGTTTTGTTCCGTTGTACCTGGTGGCCATGGGGATGGGCGCCGGCACCGTGCAAGCCGCCGAGGACGACAATGCTGCCGTACCGGCTGCGGCGACGGTGGCTGCGCCGACCACGCAACTGCAACGGGTGGAAGTGACCGGTTCGGCGATTCGCCGGGTCGATGCCGAGACGGCGGTGCCGATCACCATTCTCAAGGCCGATGAACTGCGCAAACAAGGCGTGACCACCACCGCCGAACTGGTGCAGCGCATCACCGGCAGCCAGTCGATCAACAACAGCGCCGGCTCGGTCGGCGCGGCCACCGGCGGCGCGTCGTTTGCCGACATGCGCGGCATCGGCGCGAACAAGACGCTGGTGCTGCTCAACGGTCGACGCCTGGCCAACAACGCCTTGTCCGGCACCAACTCGGCCGGTGGCGCGGTGGATCTGAACATGATCCCGTTTGCCGCCATCGAACGCGTGGAAGTCCTGCGCGACGGCGCGTCAGCCCTGTACGGTACCGACGCCATCGGCGGCGTGATCAACTTCATCACCAAGAAATCCATGACCGACGGCCAGTTGACCCTCGGCGGCGAAACCCCGACCCACAGCGGCGGTGGCGCTACCAAAGACATGAGCGCCAGTTGGGGTTACGGCGATCTGGAGCAGGACCGCTTCAACGTGCTCGGCGTGTTCAACTACAACAAGCAGCAGAACCTCGACGCCAACGACCGCTCCTTTGCCCGCGACTACGTGCCCGGCAGCGGCCTGGACCAGACCTCCGGCACCGCATTCCCCGGCAACTACAGCCAGAACGGCAACGCCACCAACCCACTGGCCAACAGCAATTGCAACGGCCCCAACCTGGTGGCCCGCGACGGTTTGTGCCGCTTCAGCACCCGCGAATACATCGACCTGATTCCGCAAACCGAAAAGACTTCGTTCTTCGGCAAGACCACCGGCAAGCTGGCGGACGACCACAATGTCAACCTCGAATACTTCTGGTCGCGCAACAACAACGCCACGGCGGTCGGCCCGGCTCCGCTCACCGGCCTGAGCCTGGACGCCTCATCGCCCTACTACCCCGGCAACGGCATCACCCCGGCGCCCACCGGTTTCGCCCTCGACCCGACGCAACCGGTGGACGTCAACTGGCGCGAAACCGCCGCCGGCCCTCGTGAATCGAAAGACCAGAACACCAGCCAGCGCTTCTTGCTCAGCTTCGACGGTCTGGTCGGCGGCTGGGATTACAACGTCGGCGCCTCGTACAACCAGAACAAAATCGTCTCCAGCGTCACCAGCGGTTATGTCAGCGACCAGGCGATGATCAATGGTCTGGCCAGCGGCCTGCTCAACCCGTTCGGCCCGCAATCCGCTGCCGGCCAGCAGTACATCGACGCGGCGGCGTACCACGGCGCCTACACCACGGCTGTCGGCCGCGTGGCCGGGTTCGACGGCCGGATCAGCCGCGAAATCGGTGACTGGTTCGGCGCCGGTCCTTCCGGCCTGGCGCTGGGTGGTGAGTACCGCAAAGAGAAATTCCACCAGGACTTCGAGCAGTTTGCCGGCGATATCCAGAGCCTCGGCATCGACCCGAACGGCAGCGTCGAAGGCGACCGCAGCGTGAAAGCCGCGTACGCCGAAATCAACGTGCCGGTGCTCGATAGCCTCGAACTGTCCGCCGCCGTGCGTCACGACAAATACAGCGACTTCGGCAGCACCACCAACCCGAAATACTCGTTCCGTTACCAGCCGTTGAAAGAGCTGGTGGTACGTGGTGCCTACAGCGAAGGTTTCCGTGCGCCGTCGCTGTACGAGCTCTATTCACCGCGCAGCATCACCTTCACCCAGGGCTACTACAACGACCCGGTGCTGTGTACCGGCGGCGTAGTGCAACCAGGCGGCAACGGCGGGCGCGATTGCGGTCAGCAGTTCCTCAACCAGATCGGCGGCAATGAGGATCTGGCGCCGGAGAAAGCCCGCAACGTCACCCTGGGCTTCGTTTATCAACCGGTGAACAACCTGTCGGTGGGCCTGGATTTCTGGTGGATTCACATTTCCAACCAGATCCAGCCGTTCCCGGAATCCACCGTGTTTGATCAGGCCGGTGCCTATCAGGACCGCTTCGTGCGCAATGCCGACGGCACGCTCAACTACATCGTCACTGGCAACGCCAACCTCGGCATCGTCGAAACCAACGGGGTCGACGTGTCGCTGGACTATCGCTTCCCGAATACGCCGTACGGCCAGTTCGGCCTGGGCCTGCAAGGCACCTATGTTGACGAGTACGACTTCCAGAGCACCATCAAAGGCCCGTTCACCGACAAGGTCGGCGACTTCCAGGGTGACGGCGTGATTGCCCGCTGGAAACACAACCTCACCGGCAGTTGGACCTTCGGCGCGGCGCGGGCGTCGCTGACCAACCGCTTCACCACCGGCTACAACGACTACGACCGCGACACCCACGCACGCGTGGCGTCGTATTCGGTGTGGGACCTGTCGGCCGGCTACACCTTCGACAAGGTGCTGGACGTCGATGCCGGGCTGAAGAACATGTTCGACCGCAACCCGCCGTTCACCAACCAGGCCTACAACTTCCAGAGCGGCTATGACCCGCGCTACACCGACCCGCTGGGCCGTACCTTGTTTGCGCGCATGACTTACCACTTCTAACCGGAAATACCACAACCCCAGTGTGGGAGCGAGCTTGCTCGCGAAGGCGTCGTGTCAGTCAACACATCCTTCGCTGACATACCGCATTCGCGAGCAAGCTCGCTCCCACAGGGATTCGGGCTTCTTCAGGGATTTTCAGGAGTGACTTCATGAGTTTTTTGCGCAACATGGCTGGCCTGCTGCTCGGCAGTGCGCTGCTATGCACCGGCACTTCGGCGCTGGCCGGCGGCAGTTATGCGCTGACGGTGTACGGCGAAGCGCCGAAGTATCCGGCGAACTTCGAGCATTTCGACTTCGTCGATCCCAAGGCGCCCAAGGGCGGTTCGCTGAGCCGGGCGTCGATGGAAATCGGTCAATACAACTACATCACCCCGTATGCCGATCAGGGCATTTCCGTGGTGCAGGTCAACGACTGGGTGTATGCGCCGCTGGCGTTCCGTTCGCTGGACGAGCCCTACACCGTTTACGGACTGGTCGCGCAACAAATGGAACGCGATCCCGAGGGACTCTGGGTACGCTTCACCCTCAATCCAAAGGCACGCTTCGCCGACGGCACGCCGATCACCGCCGAGGACGTGCGCTACACCTTCAACCTGCTGATGACCAAGGGCAGCCTCAGCTATCGCCAGCAATACGCCGACGTGCAGGACGTGCTGATCGAAGGCCCGCGGCAGGTGCGCTTCACTTTCAAGAACAATCTCAACCGCACGTTGGCACTGGACCTGGCGACGATGCGCGTGCTGCCCGAACACTGGTGGCAAACCCGCGACTTTGCCAATGGCGGCGGTTTCGAGCCGCCGCTGGGCAGCGGCCCGTACCGCGTGAGCAAGGTCGATGCCGGGCGCAGCATCAGTTTCGAACGCGATCCGGACTGGTGGGGCAAAGACCTGCCGGTCAGTCGTGGCATGTACAACTTCGACACCCTGACGGTGAATTTTTACGGCGACACTGACGTCGCCCGTCAGTTGTTGCAGGCCGGCGCCTTCGACTACAACCGCGAATTTTCCTCGTCCGGTTATGTGGTCGGCTATGACAGCCCGGCATTGCGTGACGGTCGCTTGCAGCAGTCGATCCTTGCCCCGGACAAACCGACGGCGGCGCAGGGCTTCGTGTTCAACCTGCAAAACCCGATTTTCCAGGATCGTCGCGTGCGTCAGGCCATCAGCCTGCTGTGGGATTTCGAGTGGACTAACAAGCAGATGATGCGCGGCTTCTACGTGCGCCAGAACAGCTTCTGGCCAAAGAGTGAAATGGCCGCCACCGCGCTACCTGATGCCGACGAGTTGAAGATCCTCGAACCGCTGCGCGGGCAGATCCCCGACGAGGTCTTCACCGCGGTGTATCAGGCACCGAAAACCGATGGCAGCGGCTACATCCGCGACAAGCAACTGCAAGCGTTGAAATTGCTCGCCGAGGCCGGCTGGACACCGCAACACAATCGGCTGGTCAACGCTGCCGGCGAGCCTTTGGAATTCACGTTTCTCGACGGTCAGGGCGGCTTCGACCGCATGCTGCTGCCGTTCAAGCGCACC
>NZ_QAIU01000257.1:0-3684 GCF_003061205.1 Pseudomonas sp. HMWF006 | reverse complement strand
TAGTAGAACAGGCCTCCGGCAGCGATCATCACGACCACCGAACCGGCCACCGCCCAGCGCAAGGCGCGGGGAGGCGAGGCCTGAGGAGTATTAGGCTTTGACATGGGTGCCCTTATTGGCTGGAAACGGAAGACGATTTGCCGGCTGACTGGGTGCCGGAGGGCGCGGCGGGCAGGAAAAACATCACCAGCGCCACCAGCAGATAGATCAGGTACGCGCCGAGGGTGCTGACGGTCGGCGCATCCTGATAACCGAACATGCCGGCTAGCACCGAGCCCAGCGGGCCATCCATCGGCAGCGTCGCGCTGAAGTCGAAGAGCACGGTCTGCAGGTGGTTCCATACGCCCGCTTCATGCAGCGCCTGCACCGAGTTGGCGAGGATGCCGGCGGCGACCACGAGGATGAACAGCCCGGTCCACTTGAAGAACGCCGACAGGTTCAGGCGCATGCTGCCGCTGTAGATCAGGAAACCGACGACGATGGCCAGGATCAACCCGAGCAGGGCGCCGATCGGCGCGCCCGGGCCTTCGCTCTGCTGGAACACCGCGAGCAGGAAGAACACGGTTTCCAGGCCTTCGCGAGCAACGGCGAAGAACACCATGGCGATCAGTGCGATCACCTGGTGCCTTGAAGACGTCAGCACGTGGTCCAGCGAGGCTTGCAGCGAGTGCTTGATTGAGCGTGCGACCTTGCGCATCCAGAACACCATCGAACTGAGAATGCCCACGGCCACCAGCCCGACTACGCCTTCGAACAGTTCTTGCTGCTTTTGCGGGAACTCGGCACTGACCAGTTCCAGACCACCGCCCACCAGCAGGGCGAGGGCGGCGGCGAGGAATACGCCGATCCATACGGCGGGCATCCACTGGCCACGACCGGTTTGTTGCAGGTAGCTGGCGATGATGCCAACGATCAGCGCGGCTTCGATGCCTTCACGCAGCATGATCAGAAAGGGAACGAGCATTCGGTGTCCACTAAGTCATTCGAAGAGGTTACAAGTTGTAACATAATGACAACCATTCTCACATGACAATGATTGGCATAAACCTGAACGCAAGCTGAACAACCTGTTTTTTGCCACGCACAAATCCCTGTGGGAGCGAGCTTGCTCGCGAAGGCGGCTGACCGGTCGACGTCTCTGTGACTCACCCAACGCTTTCGCGAGCAAGCTTGCTCCCACAGGGGATCTGAGTCGTGTTTGGGTTAAGATGCCCGTCCCTCGAAAACAACAAGGTCTGCCTCGCTCCATGTCGGAAAAAGACACCATCGCCGTGCAACTGGTGCGTGAAGCGCTGCTGCAAAGTTGTGCCCCGGGCGTGGCCACGGAAGATGTCTTGAACAAGGTCGGTATCGACTCGGCCGTGCTGCAAAGCGCAGAAGGCCGGGTACCCGCTGCGCAATACGCAAAACTCTGGCGCTTGCTGGCCCGGCGTGGCGATGACGAGTTCTTCGGCATGGACCCGCGCCCGCTCAAGTCCGGCAGCCTCGAGTTTCTCTGCCGCAGCGCCATGGCCCAACCGACCCTGGCCGCCGGCCTGAACATGGGCCTGAGTTTTCTCTCGTTAATGCTGGAAAAAATGCCGGCGCAACTTGTGCATCAGCAAAGCCTGGCGGAAGTCGTGCTGCTCGAAGACGACCCCGAACCGCGCCGCGCCTTCACCTATTTCACCTATTGGATGATCGTCCACGGCGTGGCCTGCTGGCTGGCCGGGCGGCGGATTCCGATTCTGGCGATCGAACTGCGTTGCGCCGAACCGGACTTTTGCGATGACTACCGGGTGATGTTCTCGGAAAACCTGCGGTTCGAGCGTCCGCGCACGCGGATGATCTTCGCCGCCGATTGCCTCGACCTGCCGATCAAGCGTACAGCCGAGGAACTGAAACGCTTTCTGGCCCATGCGCCAGCAAACATCCTGGTGAAGTATCGCGACCCGGAGAGCCTTGCCAGCCGGATCAAGCACAATCTGCGGCAGTTGCCCGCCGAACACTGGCCGGAAACCGAGGCCCTGGCGCAGCAACTGTGCATGTCCGCCTCGACCCTGCGCCGACGCTTGTCGGAAGAAGGCCAGACTTATCAGGGCCTGAAGGACAGCGTGCGCAAGGAACTGGCGATCACTTGGCTGGCGGAGCCGTCGATCAGTTTTGTCGAGATCGCCACGCGGCTGGGGTTTGCCGATGCGAGTTCGTTCTACAAGGCGTTTCGCAAGTGGTCGGGGTCGAATCCGGGGCATTACCGCACCTTGATCCTGAACGAAGCGCTCTGATCCTGCACAGGCATTGATCGCTCTGACCTCATCGCTGGCAAGCCAGCTCCCACAGGTTTTGCGCTAACCCTGTGGGAGCTGGCTTGCCAGCCATAGGGCCGGTCAAGGCAACACATACTTTGATCCTTGGCCAAACCAGTCAGCCAACTTGATGGCTTTGACCATTGCCGCCTCCGCGCCGCAGCGCGACTATCCCTGTGTTGTTTACGGTTCCCAACCTAATAAAAACACCGAGGGATTCTGGCAATGCGCGATTACTTGTCTGCCACCGAACAGTTCAACTATCAGCACACCGTGGACGCTGCGCTCAGCGGTTCGCTGGAGGCGCTCAACGCCTGCGTCGAATGTTGCGACCGTCACGCCTTGCCGGGGCGCATCGCGTTGTTCTGGGAGGGCCGCGACGGCGCCAGTGCGACCTACACCTTCAGTGACCTGCAGGACAAAGCCGCACGTTTTGCCAATTTCCTTCTGGCCCAGGGCGTGCAGAAGGGCGACAAGGTTGCCGGCCTGCTGCCGCGCAATATCGAACTGCTGATCACCGTGTTCGCCACCTGGCGTATCGGTGCGGTGTATCAGCCGCTGTTCACCGCGTTCGGCCCCAAGGCCATCGAACATCGCCTGAACAGCTCCGGCGCCAAAGTGGTGGTCACCGATGCGACCAACCGGCCGAAACTCGCCGAAGTCGGCGATTGCCCGACTGTGGTCACCGTTGGCGGCGCCAAGGGCCAGGGCATTGTCCGTGGCGACTTCAGTTTCTGGGCCGAACTGGCCAACTATTCCAACGTCTGTGAGCCGGTATTGCTGACGGGCGAGGAACCGTTCCTGCTGATGTTCACCTCGGGCACTACCGGCCCGTCGAAAGCCCTATCGGTGCCGCTCAAGGCGATCGTCGCGTTCCAGAGCTACACCCGCGACGCGGTGGATTTGCGTCCTGAAGACTCATTCTGGAATGTCGCCGATCCGGGCTGGGCCTATGGCATCTATTTCGGCGTCACCGGCCCGATGGCCATGGGGCATCCGATCACCTTCTATGATGGCCCGTTCACCCTCGAAAGCACCTGCCGGGTGATCAACAAGTACAACATCACCAACCTCACTGGTTCGCCGACGGCCTATCGTCTGCTGATCGCCGGCGGCAACGAATTCGCCAAGTCGATCAAGGGCAAGCTGCGCATCGTCAGCAGCGCCGGCGAGCCGCTGAACCCGGAAGTGATCCGCTGGTTCGCCGACAACCTCGGCGTAGTCATTCACGACCATTACGGCCAGACCGAACTGGGCATGGTCCTGTGCAACCACCACGGCCTGGAGCACCCGATCCACCTCGGTGCCGCCGGTTTCGCCTCGCCGGGCCATCGCATCGTGGTGCTCGACGAGCACTGCAACGAACTCGGCGTCGGCCAGCCGGGGATTCTTGCCATCG
>NZ_QAIU01000256.1:724-12289 GCF_003061205.1 Pseudomonas sp. HMWF006 | reverse complement strand
CCACCGTGGCGGTGTTGCAGGCGATCACCAGGGCCTTGGCGCCCTGCTCACGGAAAAACCCGGCCATCACGCTGCAACGCTGGCGAATGAACTCCGGGGTTTTCTCGCCGTAGGGGATGTGTCCGCAATCGGCGAAGTACAACAGCGATTCATTGGGCAGCAAGTGCTGGATTTCCGCCAGCACCGACAGGCCGCCGACACCGGAGTCGAACACCGCGATCGGTGCGTCAAGCATGAGCCGATCCACAGACACTGCATCCCGGATCGCGCTTGACCCGCAGTTCACGGAAACGCGAACCCAACGCATCGATCAACAACAGCCTGCCCACCAGCGGCTCACCGAAACCGACCAGTACCTTCAAGGCTTCCAGCGCTTGCAGGCTGCCGACCAGTCCCACGAGCGGCCCGACCACGCCGGCTTCGCTGCAGGTCAGTTCGGCTTCGCTGCCGTGCCCGTATAAACAGTGGTAGCAAGGGCTCTCGGGACGTCGCGGGTCGAACACCGACAACTGCCCCTCAAGACGAATCGCCGCGCCGCTGACCAGCGGTTTGCCCGCAGCCACACACGCAGCGTTGACCGCCTCGCGCGTCGAAAAATTATCGGAACAATCGAGCACCAGATCCACCGCCGCCACTGCCGCGGCGAGGGAATCCTCGTCCAGCGCCTGACGATGGGCGATCAGCCGAATCTCGGGGTTGATCGCGCCCAGTCGCTTGAGCGCCGAGTCGACCTTGCTCATGCCGACGCTGTCGGTGTCATGGATGATCTGGCGTTGCAGGTTGGTCAAGTCGACCGTGTCGAAGTCCGCGAGATGTAACTCACCGACCCCCGCCGCCGCCAGATACAACGCAACCGGTGCACCGAGCCCGCCGAGGCCGACGATCAACACGCGGCTGTCTTTGAGCTTCAGTTGGCCGTCGATGTCGATGTGTTGCAGGAGAATCTGCCGACTGTAACGCAGCAATTCCTGATCATTCAGCACGGCAGGCGCCCCAGGCTGATCCGTTGATGGCCGCCCAGATCGGTGCGGCTGTGGACTTCTTCGAAACCGCGGGTCTGCAGCAAATCGCGCACGGCTTCGGCTTGATCATAGCCGTGTTCGAGCATCAGCCAGCCACCCGCCTCCAGATGCTCCGGCGCCTGGGCGACGATCAGGCGCAGATCGTCGAGCCCGTCCACGCCGGCGACCAGAGCGCTGGCCGGTTCGAAGCGCACATCGCCCTCGACCAGGTGCGGGTCTGCCGCTGCAATATAGGGCGGGTTGCTGATGATCAATTGAAACCGCTGGCCTGCCAGTGCGCTGAACCAGTGACTGCTCAACACCGTGGCGTTGTCCAGGTGCAGACGCTGGCGATTGCGCTCGGCCAGAGCGACGGCTTCCAGCACCCGATCGACCGCCGTGACACGCCACGCCGGACGCTCACTGGCCAGCGCCAAAGCAATCGCGCCGCTGCCAGTGCCAAGGTCGAGGACTTTGGCCGGGGTCGCGGGGAGCAACTCCAGCGCGGCTTCCACCAGCAACTCAGTGTCCGGACGCGGGATCAGCGTGTGCGGCGCCACTTCCAGATCGAGTTTCCAGAAACCTTGCTGCCCCAGAATATAGGCCACCGGCTCGCCGCCACGACGCCGTTGCAGGTATTCGGCGAACGTCAGCGCGGCCTCTGTCGGCACGATGCGCTCGGGCCAGGTGTGCAGAAAGCTGCGCGACTTGCCCAGCGCAGCTGCGAGGAGCAGTTCGGCGTCGAGGCGCGCAGTCGGTGAGTCCGGTAATTCGGCGGCGCGCAACAGGCTGGCAATGATGGTCATTTATTCACCTATCGCTGCGAGTTGGTCAGCCTGGTATTCGGCCAGCAAAGGCTCGATCACCGCTTCCACGCCACCGGCGAGAATTTCATCCAGGGAATACAGGGTCAGGTTGACGCGATGGTCGGTGACCCGGCCTTGGGCAAAGTTGTAGGTGCGGATGCGCTCCGAACGGTCGCCCGAGCCCACCAGCAATTTACGCTCGCTGGCAATCGCATTGGCCGCCGCAGCGGTTTGTTGATCGTTGAGCTTGGCCGACAACCACGCCATAGCGCGGGCACGGTTCTTGTGCTGGGAACGTTCTTCCTGACACTCAACGACGGTGCCGGTCGGTATGTGCGTGATGCGGATCGCCGAATCGGTCGTGTTGACGTGCTGCCCACCAGCCCCGGAGGAACGGTAAGTGTCGACGCGCAAGTCCGCCGGGTTGATCTCGATGGCTTCGCGCTCGTCCGGCTCGGGCAACACCGCCACGGTGCAGGCCGAGGTGTGGATACGGCCCTGGGATTCGGTGGCCGGCACACGCTGTACGCGGTGCGCGCCGGATTCGAATTTCAGCTTGCCGTAAACATTGTCGCCTTCAATGCGGGCGATGACTTCTTTATAGCCACCGTGTTCGCCTTCGTTTTCCGAAAGGATCTCCACCCGCCAGCCACGACGTTCGGCGTAACGCGAGTACATGCGAAACAGGTCGCCGGAGAAAATCGCCGCCTCGTCGCCACCGGTACCGGCGCGAATTTCGAGGAAGACGTTGCGACCGTCGTTGGGATCCTTGGGCAGCAACATTCGCTGCAAATCGGACTCCAGGGTGATCAGCAATTCTTTGGCTTCGCGGACTTCTTCCACGGCCATTTCACGCATGTCCGGATCGCTGTCCTTGAGCAGCGCCTGCGCGCCTTCAAGATCGCCCTGCACGCTGAGCAGCTTTTTATAGGCGTGTACGACCGGTTCGAGTTCGGCGTATTCCTTGGAGTAGGCGCGAAACCTGGCCTGATCGGCAATGACCTCGCCGTCGCCGAGCAGTGCGGTCAGTTCCTCGAAACGGTCCTGGAGGATGTCCAGCTTATTGAGCAGTGACGCTTTCATTGCGGTTTTTTATCCGAAAAGCTATCCGGTGAGCCCTCGAGGGCAAAGAGTTCCTGGGCCATGGCCAGCGCATCGAGGCGGCCTTCGGCAGAAAGCTTTTTCAGTTGCACGCTGGGCGCGTGCAACAATTTATTGGTCAGGCCACGGGCCAGTTGCCCCAGCACGTCTTCAGCGTTACCGCCGTTGGCCAACAGACGCAGGGCTTTTTGCAGCTCCTCGTCGCGCAGGCGTTCGCTCTGTTGACGATAGGCCTTGAGCACGTCGACCGCCGCCAATTCGCGCAGGCGCACCATGAAGTCGTCGGCGCCGACCGAGACCATTTCTTCGGCCGCTTGCGCTGCGCCCTGGCGACTCTTGAGGTTTTCGGCGACGACTTCGTGAAGATCGTCGACGCTATAGAGGTAAACGTCGTCGAGCTCGCCGACTTCCGGTTCGATATCCCGAGGCACGGCAATGTCGACCATGAAGATCGGCTTGTGCTTGCGCTGCTTCAGCGCGCTTTCGACGGCGCCTTTGCCGAGGATCGGCAACTGACTGGCGGTCGAACTGATGACGATGTCACTGCGCACCAGTTCCGCCGGGATGTCCGAGAGCAACACCGCATGCGCGCCAAACTGCTCGGCCAGCAGGCTCGCACGCTCCAGCGTACGGTTGGCGACGACGATGCGCTTGACCCCCAGCTCATGCAAGTGGCGGGCGACCAGGGTGATGGTCTCGCCGGCGCCGATCAGCAGCGCCTGGCTGCGTTGCAAGTCGCTGAAAATCTGTTTGGCCAGGCTGACCGCCGCAAACGCCACGGACACCGGGTTCTCGCCGATCGCCGTATCGGTACGCACTTGCTTGGCGGCGTTGAACGTCGCCTGGAACAGGCGCCCGAGCAACGGGCCGATGGTGCCGGCCTCACGGGCCACGGCGTAGGCCGACTTCATCTGACCGAGAATCTGCGGTTCGCCCAACACCAGCGAATCGAGCCCGGAGGCGACGCGCATCATGTGACGAACTGCCGCATCATCTTCGTGCACATAAGCACTCGCGCGCAGCTCGTCGAGGCTCAAATGGTGATAATCGGCCAGCCAGCGCAGCACGATGTCAGCCGACAGCTGATCCTGTTCTATATAAAGCTCACTGCGATTGCAGGTGGAGAGGATCGCAGCTTCGCGGCTGTCGGTGAGTCGGCAGAGCTGCTGCAAGGCCTCAACCAGCTGCTCAGGCGTAAAGGCCACGCGCTCGCGGACGTCTACGGACGCAGTCTTGTGGTTAATACCGAGTGCAAGGAAGGCCATTCAAGGTCGCTGATGGTGACGTGAAGCCGGCAATTGTCCTACTTCGTCAGATTCAGAACAACTATTGGATATCTATCACCCTTATTTTATCCATCGCCTGCTGCGATCCATTCTCGTTTATGTACACACCAACCCGGCAGCGCTGCCGAAGCCTGCACCTACACAGAGATGCGCAGATGTCTTAATTGCCTCAGCGGTTATGTTTGGCCGAAAGCTTGTGTCATGATGATCCGACCGCAGGTTAGTCGTCCTCTTCCTATATGAATAGATCTTCCGCGTTGCTCCTCGCTTTTGTCTTCCTCAGCGGCTGCCAGGCCTTGGCCCCCGTTTCGCCGGACGGCACGCCGCCGGTCGAAGGCACCACGCCCGCGCCTGAAAAGCCCAAGGTTTACAGCTCGTTCAGCGAGGAAACCGTTTTCAGCCTGTTGAGCGCCGAACTCGCCGGCCAGCGCAATCGTTTCGACATTGCCCTGGACAACTACGTGACCCAGGCGATCAATACCCAGGATCCGGGCGTTTCCGAGCGCGCTTTCCGCATTGCCGAATACCTCGGCGCGGATCAACCGGCGCTGGACACCGCACTCATTTGGGCAAAAAACGCGCCGGAAGACCTCGAAGCGCAACGCGCCGCGGCCGTGCAACTGGCACGCGCCGGGCGATATGACGACTCCATGGTCTATATGGAGAAAGTCCTGCAGGGCAAGGGCGACACCCATTTCGACTTCCTCGCACTGTCGGCCGCCGACACCGATCAGGAAACACGCAACGGTCTGATGAAAAGTTTCGACCGTTTGTTGCAGCGTCACCCGAACAACAGTCAGCTGATTTTCGGCAAGGCCCTGCTCCTGCAGCAGGACGGCGACAACAAAGCGGCGCTGGCCCTGCTCGAAGACCACCCGCCGGAAGACGGCGAAATCGCGCCGATTCTGCTGCGCGCGCGCCTGCTTCAGCTGTTGAGCCGTGGCGACGAAGCCCTGCCGCTGCTGCAAAAAAGCATCAAGAAATACCCGGACGACAAGCGCCTGCGCCTGACTTACGCGCGCATGCTGGTCGAACAGGACCGAATGGACGACGCCAAGGCCGAGTTCTCCAGCCTGGTTCAGCAATACCCGGAAGACGACGAACTGCGCTATTCGCTGGCACTGGTCTGCCTGGAAGCCAAGGCCTGGGAAGAAGCCAAGGGTTATCTGGAAGACCTGATCGCCCGTGAGAGCCACGTCGATTCGGCGCACCTGAACCTCGGCCGCATCGCCGAAGAACGCAACGACCCGCAAGGCGCGCTCATCGAATACGCCCAGGTCGGCCCGGGCAACGATTACCTGCCAGCGCAGTTGCGTCAGGCCGACATCCTGATGAACAACGGCAAGACCGCTGAAGCCCAGAGCAAACTGGCCGCCGAACGCGATGCCCAGCCTGACTATGCGATTCAGTTGTACCTGATCGAATCGGAAACCCTGTCGGCCAACAAACAGGACGACAAGGCCTGGAAAGTCTTGCAGCAAGCCCTGCAGCAGTACCCGGACGATCTGAATCTGCTGTACACCCGGGCGATGCTCGCGGAAAAACGCAACGACCTGGCACAGATGGAAAAGGACCTGCGCCTGATTATCAAGCGCGATCCGGACAACGCCATGGCGCTGAACGCTTTGGGCTACACCCTGTCTGACCGTACGACCCGCTACGCTGAAGCCAAGGCGCTGATCGAGCAGGCGCACCAGATCAACCCGGAAGATCCGGCGGTACTCGACAGCCTCGGCTGGGTGAATTTCCGCCTGGGCAACCTGGACGACGCCGAGAAATATCTGCGTCAGGCGCTGGAGCGCTTCCCTGATCACGAAGTGGCCGCTCACCTGGGCGAAGTGCTGTGGATCAAGGGCAACCAACGGGAAGCCAAACAGATCTGGGGCAAGTTCCTCAAGGATCAGCCCGACAGCACCATTCTGCGCAGTACCATCAAGCGCCTGACCGGATCCGAGACTCTCTAACTCATGTTTTTGCGCCACGTTATTGTTTTCAGCTTCATCGCCCTGCTCGCCGGTTGCGCGGGCTTCGGTGCTCGCGAATCGGTCGAGGGCCACGGCAGTCCGGCTCAATGGGCCGCGAACAAACAACAGTTGGCTGGCCTCGACGGCTGGCAGATCGACGGCAAGATCGGCATTCGCGCCCCGAAAGACTCGGGCAGCGGCACGCTGTTCTGGCTGCAACGTCAGGACTACTACGACATTCGCCTGTCCGGCCCGCTGGGTCGTGGCGCGGCCCGCCTGACCGGGCGTCCGGGCAAGGTGTCGCTGGAAGTCGCCAATCAGGGGCGTTATGACTCCGAGTCGCCGGACGCGCTGCTCGAAGAACAGCTGGGCTGGAAACTGCCGGTCTCGAATCTGGCCTGGTGGGTGCGCGGCCTGCCGGCGCCCAACAGCAAAAGCCGTCTCAATCTGGACGCTAACAGCCGCCTGGCCAATCTTGAACAGGATGGCTGGACAGTCGAATACACCGCCTACACCGAACAAAACGGTTACTGGTTGCCCGAGCGCATCAAACTGCACGGCACTGACCTGGACGTGACGCTGGTGATCAAGACCTGGCAGCCACGCAAGCTGGGGCAATAAGCATGACCGCAGCACGCCTGACCCTGCCGTCGCCGGCCAAGCTCAATCTGATGCTGCACATTCTTGGTCGTCGCGCAGATGGCTACCACGAATTGCAGACGCTGTTTCAATTTGTCGATTACGGCGATGAAATCACCTTCGCCGTGCGCGATGACGGTGTAATTCAGCTGCACACCGAATTCGCCGGCGTGCCCCACGACAGCAACCTGATCGTGCGCGCGGCAAAAATGTTGCAGCAGCAATCCGGTTGCACACTCGGCATTGATATCTGGATCGACAAGGTTCTGCCCATGGGCGGCGGCATTGGTGGCGGCAGTTCAAATGCGGCGACCACTCTGCTGGGGCTCAACCATCTCTGGCAGTTGGGCTGGGATGAAGATCGACTGGCCGCACTGGGCCTGTCGCTGGGTGCCGACGTGCCGGTTTTCGTCCGTGGCCATGCAGCGTTTGCCGAGGGTGTGGGCGAGAAACTGACCGCGGTCGATCCCGAAGAACCGTGGTATCTGGTGCTCGTGCCGCAAGTCTCTGTAAGTACGGCAGAAATTTTTTCCGATCCTTTGTTGACACGTAACACGCCGCCCATTAAAGTGCGCCCCGTTCCCGAGGGAAACAGTCGAAATGACTGCTTGCCGGTGGTTGCAAGGCGTTATCCAGAAGTGCGTAACGCGTTGGATTTGTTAGGTAAATTTACCGAAGCAAAGCTCACCGGAACTGGAAGTTGTGTGTTTGGGGGCTTCCCAAGCAAAGCTGAAGCTGATAAAGTCTCGGCCCTTCTGACAGAGACCCTTACAGGGTTTGTAGCAAAAGGCAGCAACATTTCAATGTTGCACCGCAAGCTGCAAAGCCTGCTCTAAAGGAACCAAGTGCTCGGCACTTGATGCAACAGATACAGGGGCGTCGCCAAGCGGTAAGGCAGCAGGTTTTGATCCTGCCATGCGTTGGTTCGAATCCAGCCGCCCCTGCCATTTTCTATACTCATCCAGGTTACCCTCAGCCTCTAGGTACTGCGCGTGTCCAAGATGATGGTCTTTACGGGGAATGCTAACCCCGATCTGGCTCGGCGTGTTGTACGTCAGCTGCATATCCCTCTCGGTGACATCTCTGTCGGTAAGTTTTCCGACGGCGAAATTACTGCCGAGATCAATGAAAACGTTCGCGGTAAAGACGTTTTCATTATTCAGCCGACTTGCGCCCCGACCAACGATAACCTGATGGAACTGGTAGTGATGGCTGATGCCTTCCGCCGCTC
Source organism: Pseudomonas sp. HMWF006 (assembly GCF_003061205.1). Lineage (NCBI taxonomy): Bacteria > Pseudomonadati > Pseudomonadota > Gammaproteobacteria > Pseudomonadales > Pseudomonadaceae > Pseudomonas > Pseudomonas sp. HMWF006. Next base: position 4,261 of record NZ_QAIU01000256.1, on the reverse strand, counting down.
CTCAGCTACTCGTATCACTGCTGTTATTCCTTATTTTGGTTATGCCCGTCAGGATCGCCGTCCGCGTTCCGCACGTGTGGCTATCAGCGCGAAAGTCGTCGCTGACATGCTTACCGTAGTCGGCATCGACCGTGTTCTCACGGTTGATCTGCATGCTGACCAGATTCAGGGCTTCTTCGATATTCCGGTAGATAACATCTACGGCTCCCCGGTTCTGGTGGATGACATTGAAGATCAGCGCTTCGAAAACCTGATGATCGTGTCCCCGGACATTGGTGGCGTCGTGCGTGCACGTGCCGTTGCCAAATCCCTGGGCGTGGATCTCGGGATCATCGACAAACGCCGTGAGAAAGCCAATCACTCTGAAGTGATGCATATCATCGGTGATGTCGAAGGGCGTACCTGCATTCTGGTCGATGACATGGTCGATACCGCCGGCACCCTGTGCCACGCGGCCAAGGCCCTGAAAGAGCATGGCGCAGCCAAGGTCTTTGCCTATTGCACACACCCTGTGCTGTCGGGTCGGGCCATCGAGAATATCGAAAATTCCGTGCTGGACGAGCTGGTGGTGACTAACACCATCCCGCTGTCCGCTGCAGCACAAGCCTGTGCACGTATCCGTCAACTGGATATCGCACCGGTTGTTGCCGAAGCGGTTCGCCGCATCAGCAATGAAGAATCGATCAGCGCGATGTTCCGTTAAGGGCCCTGCCCTTCTCGAAATGTCTCGTTGACGAAAAGCGCCCCGCCCCGGCATTCCTGCCGGGGCGGGGCTTTTTTGCCCATACCGTGTTTGGCGCTGGTCGCAAACGCCACTCGGTCATGGCTATTTTGGAGATACAAAATGAACGAATTTACTCTGAATGCTGAAGTGCGTTCCGACCTGGGGAAAGGTGCGAGCCGCCGCCTGCGTCGTCTCGCCGCTCTGGTTCCAGCTGTTGTTTACGGTGGCGAAAAAGCCCCTGAATCCATCAGCATGCTGGCCAAAGAAGTTGCCAAACTGCTCGAAAACGAAGCGGCTTACAGCCACATCATCGAGCTGAACGTTGGTGGCACCAAGCAAAACGTAATCATCAAAGCTCTGCAGCGTCACCCGGCCAAAGGCCACGTGATGCACGCTGACTTCGTACGCGTTGTCGCTGGCCAGAAACTGACCGCTATCGTTCCTGTGCACTTCATCAACGAAGCTGCTCCAGTGAAGAAAGGCGGCGAGATTTCGCACGTTGTTGCTGAAATCGAAGTGACCTGCCTGCCGAAAGATCTGCCTGAGTTCATCGAAGTCGACCTGGCTGACGCTGAAATCGGTTCGATCATTCACCTGTCGGACCTCAAAGCTCCTAAAGGCGTTGAGTTCGTTGCTCTGGCACACGGCGATGACAAGGCTGTTGCCAACGTCCACGCTCCACGTGTTGCTCCAGAAGCTACCGAAGAAGGCGCAGCAGAGTAATTCACTCTGTTACGCCGGAGTGAGCAAGTAACATCGCGGACTGGAACGTAGCGAGAAAGCGGGCGAGAACGCGGAGTTTACATTCATGGTAAATGAGCAATTTTCGTCCACTTTCGCCGCAGCCTCCGATTGCGGCGATGTTATCCACCACTCCAAGGAAGGGCCCCTATCGTGACTGCCATCAAACTGATCGTTGGCCTGGGAAATCCAGGCGCCGAATACGAACAGACCCGGCATAACGCAGGGGCCCTTTTTGTTGAGCGCATCGCTGCCGCGCAAGGTGTGAACCTTGTGGCCGATCGCAAGTATTTCGGCCTGACCGGGCGCTATTCGCATCAGGGTCAGGATGTTCGTCTGCTGATTCCCACCACCTACATGAACCGCAGCGGCCAGGCCGTGGCGGCACTCGCCGGTTTCTTCCGCATCAAGCCTGAAGAAATCCTGGTGGCGCATGACGAACTCGACTTGCCTCCGGGCGTCGCCAAGCTCAAACAGGGCGGCGGCCATGGCGGTCACAACGGGTTGCGCGACATCATCGCGCAACTGGGTAATCAGAATACGTTCTACCGCCTGCGGCTTGGCATTGGCCACCCGGGCGTTGCCAGTATGGTTTCAAATTTCGTCCTGGGTCGTGCGCCACGCGCCGAACAGGAAAAACTCGATGCCAGCATCGACTTTGCCCTCGGCGTGCTGCCGGATATCCTCGCCGGGGAATGGAACCGCGCGATGAAAAACCTGCACAGCCAGAAGGCCTGACTCTAATCCGAGGGGAAACACCATGGGATTCAATTGCGGCATCGTCGGCCTGCCTAACGTCGGCAAGTCCACCCTGTTCAACGCCCTGACCAAATCCGGTATCGCGGCCGAGAACTTCCCCTTCTGCACCATCGAGCCGAACAGCGGCATCGTGCCGATGCCCGATCCTCGTCTGGAAGCCCTGGCGGCCATCGTCAATCCGAAGCGCATCCTGCCGACCACCATGGAATTCGTCGACATCGCAGGCCTGGTGGCCGGCGCGTCGAAAGGTGAAGGCCTGGGCAACAAGTTCCTGGCCAACATCCGCGAAACCGACGCCATCGCTCACGTGGTGCGCTGCTTCGAAGATGACAACGTGATCCACGTGTCGAACAGCGTCGACCCGAAGCGCGACATCGAAATCATCGACCTGGAACTGATCTTCGCCGACCTCGACAGCTGCGAGAAGCAACTGCAGAAAGTCGCGCGCAACGCCAAGGGCGGTGACAAGGACGCCGTGGTTCAGAAGGCTCTGCTGGAGCAACTGATCGCACACTTCACCGAAGCCAAGCCGGCGCGCAGCCTGATGAAGAACATGAGCGCTGACGAAAAGGCCGTGATCAAGGGCTTCCACCTGCTGACCACCAAGCCGGTCATGTACATCGCCAACGTCGCTGAAGACGGTTTCGAGAACAACCCGCACCTGGACGTGGTCAAGGCCATTGCCGAGGAAGAAGGCGCGATGGTGGTTCCGGTCTGCAACAAGATCGAAGCGGAAATCGCCGAGCTCGACGACGGCGAAGAGAAGGACATGTTCCTCGAGGCCCTAGGCCTGGAAGAGCCTGGCCTGAACCGCGTGATCCGCGCCGGCTACGAAATGCTGCACCTGCAGACCTACTTCACCGCCGGTGTCGAAGAAGTCCGCGCTTGGACCGTCAAAGTCGGTGCCACCGCACCTCAGGCTGCTGGCGTGATCCACACCGACTTCGAGAAAGGCTTCATCCGCGCCGAAGTGATCGCCTACAACGACTTCATCCAGTACAAGGGCGAAGCCGGTACCAAGGAAGCCGGTAAATGGCGTCTGGAAGGCAAGGATTACATCGTTAAAGACGGCGACGTGATGCACTTCCGCTTCAACGTCTAAGCAACACCGTTCAAGAAAAAGCCGCGTTTGATACGCGGCTTTTTTGTGCCTGAAATATTCTCCGCCACACCACCTGACAATTTGTGGGAGTGAGCTTGCTCGCGAAAGCGGAGTGTCAGCAAAGCATTCGTCGACTGACACGACGCCTTCGCGAGCAAGCTCGCTCCCACAGGGGATGTTTGTGGGATCAGGCCTTTTTGGTGCGTGGCAG
>NZ_QAIU01000256.1:0-714 GCF_003061205.1 Pseudomonas sp. HMWF006 | reverse complement strand
ACGCCGCACCAATCCCGCCAAACCCGAACATCAAACCAAAAAAGATCCCGGCGATCATCCCGACATTGCCTGGCACCAGCTCCTGCGCGTACACCACAATCGCCGAGAACGCCGAGGCGAGGATGAAGCCGATGATCACGCTGAGAATGGTGGTCCAGAACAGATCGACGTGGGGCATGAGCAGCGTGAACGGTGCCACACCGAGGATCGAGAACCAGATCACCGCCTTCCGCCCGATCCTGTCGCCGATCGGCCCGCCGAAGAACGTACCCGCCGCCACCGCACCAAGAAACAGGAACAGGTGCAACTGCGAACTGGCCACCGACAGGTCGAACTTTTCGATCAGGTAAAACGTGAAGTAACTGGTCAGGCTGGCCATGTAGAAATACTTGGAGAACACCAACAGCCCCAGCACTACCAACGCACTGGTCACCCTGCCCTTCGACAGCCCATGAGTCGCCGCCTGGCCGGCCTTGAGTTTGAACAGGTTCAGGTGATGGGCATACCAGCGACTGATGCGGTACAGCACGAACAGCGCAAATACCGCGAACAGACCGAACCACGCGACGTTGCCCTGACCGAACGGAATGATGATCGCCGCCGCCAGCAACGGGCCGAAAGCGGAACCGGCATTACCGCCCACCTGGAAAGTCGATTGCGCCAGACCAAAGCGCCCACCCGAAGCCAGTCGCGCAATCCGCGAGGCCTCGGGGT
>NZ_QAIU01000255.1:14049-21394 GCF_003061205.1 Pseudomonas sp. HMWF006 | reverse complement strand
GATCGGCACCGCCAGCTGAATCACGTCGGCGCCCTGACACGCGGCGATCAGATCGTCCTCGCAACGATCCACCACCCCCAACTCGACCGCCAGCTTGCGCGATTGCGGGTCGAGATCGACCCCGACCACTTCGCGACACACGCCGCTTTCACGCAAGCCTTTGGCAAACGAACCACCGATCAACCCCAGACCGACCACCACAAGGCGCCCGATCATAGGTGCAGCAGATTGCAGTGCAGTGACATCACCCACGAGCCAGAACCTTGCGCAGCGCTTCGAGGAAGCGGCTGTTTTCCGCTGGCAGACCGATGGTCACCCGCAGGTGGTTCGGCATGCCGTAGTTGGCCACTGGACGCACGATCACGCCTTCGCGCAGCAGTCCCTGGAACACCGGGGCAGCGACCTGAGCGAGATCGACGCAGATGAAGTTGCCTTTGGATTCGATCCAGCCCAGACCCAGCTCACGGAAACCGGCTTGCAGTTGCTGCATGCCCGACTCGTTGAGCTGACGGCTTTGCGCCAGATACTCATCGTCCTTCAATGCTGCACAGGCTGCCGCGAGGGCGAGGCTGTTGACGTTGAACGGCTGGCGAACGCGGTTCAGCACGTCAGCGACCACTGGAGTCGACAGACCGTAGCCAACGCGCAGTGCCGCCAGACCGTAAGCTTTGGAGAAGGTGCGCGAAACCAGCAGATTCGGATACGCGGCAAGGAAGTCCAGACCGTCCGGCAAATCACTGCCTTCGGCGTACTCGATGTAAGCCTCGTCCAGCACCACCAGAACGTGCTCCGGAACATCCTGCAGGAACTCGTCCAGCGCTTCGGCGCCGAACCAGGTACCGGTCGGGTTGTTCGGGTTGGCGATGAATACCACGCGGGTGTTGGCGTCGATGGCCGCGAGCATGGCCGGCAGGTCATGCCCCCAATCCTTGGCCGGAACCACTTTGGCCTGAGCACCAACGGCCTGAGTCGCAATCGGATAGACAGCAAACGCATGCTCACTGAACACTGCGTTCAGGCCCGGCGCCAGATAGGCGCGCGCCACCAGCTCGAGAATGTCGTTGGAACCGTTACCCAGAGTGACCTGGCTCAGCTCGACGCGGCACTGCTCGGCCAACAGGGATTTCAGCGCAAAACCGTTGCCGTCCGGATAACGGGTCAGCTCGGCCAGCTCTTCACGGATCGCCGCCAGCGCTTTCGGGCTGGCGCCCAGCGGGTTTTCGTTGCTCGCCAGTTTGACGATTTTCGCCGGATCCAGATCCAGCTCGCGGGCCAGCTCATCCACAGGCTTGCCCGGAACATACGGCGAAAGTTGTTGCACGCCCGGCTGTGCCAGAGCGAGGAAGTTGCCACTCATTTGCTACCGCCCTTAGAGAACTGCTTTCGGGTAGGAACCCAGCACTTTGAGTGCTACTGCTTCCTGACTGATCTTTTCCAGCACACCTTTGATCAACGGATCTCGGTGGTGGCCGACGAAGTCGATGAAGAACACGTAGGTCCATTTGCCGCTGCGCGACGGACGGGTTTCGATCCGGGTCAGGTCGATGCCGTTGTCATGGAACGGCACCAGCAGCTCGTGGAGCGCGCCGGGCTTGTTGCTCATCGAGACGATGATCGAGGTCTTGTCGTCGCCGGTCGGCGGCACTTCCTGGTTACCGATCATCAGGAAGCGCGTCGAGTTGTCCGGACGGTCTTCGATCTTCTCGGCCAGACGCGTCAGACCATACAGCCCTGCCGCCATGTCGCCGGCAATCGCCGCCGAGTTCCACTCGCCCTTGACCCGCTTCGCTGCTTCGGCGTTGCTGGACACCGCCACGCGCTCGACATTCGGGTAGTGCGCGTCCAGCCACTTGCGGCACTGGGCCAGCGACTGCGCGTGGGAGTAGATGCGACTGATGCTGTCGGTCTTGGTGTTTTCACCAACCAACAAGTGATGGTGAATGCGCAGCTCGACTTCGCCGCAGATCACCATGTCGTGTTCGAGGAAGCTGTCCAGCGTGTGGTTGACCGCGCCCTCGGTGGAGTTCTCCACCGGCACCACGCCAAAATTCACCGCACCTGCTGCCACCTCTCGGAACACTTCGTCGATCGCCGCCATCGGCTTGCTGATCACCGCGTGACCGAAGTGTTTCATGGCCGCCGCCTGGGTGAAAGTGCCCTCAGGCCCCAGATAAGCCACTTTCAGCGGCTGCTCCAGCGCCAGGCACGAGGACATGATTTCGCGGAACAACCGCGCCATCTCTTCGTTGCCCAGCGGCCCCTGATTGCGCTCCATCACCCGCTTGAGCACCTGAGCTTCACGCTCGGGACGATAGAACACCGGCACTTCGCCTTCGGCCAGCGAGGCCATCTTTACTCGCGCGACTTCCTGGGCGCAACGCGCACGCTCACTGATCAGCTCGAGGACCTTGGTGTCCAGAGCGTCGATGCGAACGCGCAGTGCCTTGAGTTCTTGCTCGGACATCAGCCGTGTTCCTTCTCGAATTCAGCCATGTACGCCACCAGCGCATTGACGGCGTTGATGTCGACGGCGTTGTAGATGGAGGCGCGCATGCCGCCCACGGAGCGGTGGCCCTTGAGATTGAGCAGACCACGCGCGTCGGCACCGGCCAGGAACGGCTTGTCCAGACGGTCGTCAGCCAGACGGAACGGCACGTTCATCCACGAGCGGTCGGACTTGTTGATCGGGTTGCTGTAGAGGCCGCTGGCGTCGATGAAATCGTACAGCGTGCGCTGCTTGACGTCGTTGAGTTTGGCGATGGCTTCGACACCGCCCTGCTCTTTTAGCCACTGGAACACCAGGCCGGACAGGTACCAGGCCAGGGTCGGCGGGGTGTTGTACATCGAGCCGTTATCGGCCGCGACCTTGTAGTCGAGCATGGTCGGGCACAGCGAACGGGCCTTGCCCAGCAGATCTTCGCGGATGATGTTGACGACGATGCCGCTCGGGCCGATGTTCTTCTGCGCGCCGGCGTAGATCATGCCGAAACGCGAGATATCGACCGGACGCGACAGAATGTCCGAAGACATGTCAGCCACCAGCGGCACGTCGCCGGTTTCCGGGATCCACTGAAACTCCAGACCGCCGATGGTTTCATTCGGCGCGTAGTGAACGTAAGCGGCGTCTTTCGACAGGTTCCACTCGTTCTGGCCCGGGATGGCGAAATAGTCGTAAGGCTTGGCGGTAGCGGCAACGTTGACGTGACCGTAGCGCGAGGCCTCTTCAATGGCTTTCTGCGACCAGATACCGGTGTCGATGTAGTCGGCAGAGCCGCCTTCAGGCAACAGGTTCAGTGGAATCTGCGCGAATTGCTGGCTGGCGCCACCTTGCAGAAACAGCACTTTATAGTTCGACGGGATATTCAGCAGGTCACGCAGATCCTGCTCGGCCTGGGTGGCGATGGACACGAACTCATCGCTGCGATGGCTCATTTCCATGACCGACAAACCCTTGCCGTGCCAATCAAGGAGTTCACCCTGGGCGCGCTGCAGGACAGCTTCAGGAAGCGCCGCAGGACCGGCGCAGAAGTTATAGGCTCGCTTGCTCACATCCAATCTCGCTCTGATTTGGTGGTATCACATATCAGTCGGCGCCAATCGTGTGTGGGAGCGAGCTTGCTCGCGAAAGCGGACTGACATTCAACAACAATGTCGCCTGTTACTCCGCTTTCGCGAGCAAGCTCGCTCCCACAGGGTTCATCATGGGCGTCGATATTTCATACCGGACAAATAACAAGGGGGCGAATTCTCATCCGCCCCCTCGTTTGCCCGCTTATTCTTGCGGTTCTTCGTCTGCTGCGGCGTCGAGTTGCTGGTCTTCGCCAGCATCGTCGCTCACGACGCTGCCTTCGAACTCCTCGCCCTCTTCACCTTCAAGCTCTTCACCTTCGACTTCCGACGGCTCCTGAACCCGCTCCAGACCGACCAGGGTTTCATCCTTGGCCAGCTTGATCAGCGTCACACCTTGCGTGTTACGACCCAGGCTCGACACTTCGTCGACACGGGTACGCACCAGGGTGCCCTGATCGGAAATCAGCATGATTTCTTCGCCGTCGAGCACCTGCACCGCACCGACCAGACGGCCGTTACGCTCGTTGCTGACCATGGCGATCACGCCCTGGCCGCCACGCTTGTACTCAGGGAACTCGGTGATCGCGGTGCGCTTGCCATAACCACGCTCGGAAGCGGTGAGGATCTGGCTGCCTTCTTCCGGGATCAGCATCGAAATCAGCTTCTGCCCTTCTGGCAGACGCATGCCGCGCACACCACGGGCGGTACGGCCCATCGCACGGACGTCGGACTCTTTGAAGCGGGTGACTTTGCCGCCGTCAGAGAACAGCATCACTTCACGCTCGCCATCGGTGATGGCCGCGGAGATCAGCACGTCGCCTTCGTCCAGTTCCAGCGCGATCAGACCGACGCTGCGCTGACGGCTGAAGGATTCCAGCGGGGTCTTCTTCACGGTGCCGTTGGCGGTCGCCATAAAGATGTAGTGACCTTCGGTGTATTCCTCGACCGGCAGCATGGTGGTGATGTATTCACCGTCATCCAGCGGCAGCAGATTGACCAGCGGACGACCACGGGCGGCGCGCGATGCTTCCGGAATTTCGTAAGTCTTGAGCCAGTACACCTTGCCCTTGCTGGAGAACAGCAGCAGCGTGGTGTGGCTGTTGGCAACCAGCAGGTGAGCGATGTAGTCCTCATCCTTGACGCCAGTCGCCGATTTGCCTTTACCGCCACGACGCTGAGCCTGGTACGCCGCCAATGGCTGGGTCTTGGCGTAGCCACCGTGGGAAATGGTCACGACGCGCTCTTCTTCCGGGATCATGTCACCCAGGGTCAGGTCGAGACGGGCATCGAGAATTTCGGTGCGGCGCACATCGCCGTATTCGGCGCGGATCACTTCCAGCTCTTCGCGGATCACTTCCATCAGGCGCACGGCGCTGTTGAGGATGCGGATCAGCTCGCCGATCTGGTTGAGGATCTCTTGATACTCGGCCAGCAGCTTCTCGTGCTCCAGACCGGTCAGACGGTGCAGACGCAGTTCGAGAATGGCTTGCGCCTGCTCTGGCGACAGGAAGTACTTGCCTTCGCGCAGACCGTATTGCGGATCGAGGTTTTCCGGACGGCACGAGTCCGCACCGGCACGTTCAACCATCGCCACCACCGCCGAGGATTCCCATGGGGTGCTGACCAGCGCCTCTTTCGCTTCCGACGGGGTCGGCGAAGCCTTGATCAGGGCGATGACCGGGTCGATGTTCGACAGAGCAACGGCCTGACCTTCGAGGATGTGACCACGCTCGCGCGCCTTGCGCAGTTCGAACACGGTACGACGGGTGACCACTTCGCGACGGTGACGGACGAAGGCTTCCAGCAGATCCTTGAGGTTCAGGATGCGCGGGCGGCCGTCGATCAGCGCAACAATGTTGATGCCGAATACCGATTGCAGCTGGGTCTGGGCGTAGAGGTTGTTGAGAATCACCTCAGGCACTTCGCCGCGACGCAGCTCGATCACGACGCGCATACCGTCCTTGTCGGACTCGTCACGCAGCTCGGTGATGCCTTCGAGCTTCTTCTCTTTGACCAGTTCGGCGATCTTCTCGATCAGACGCGCCTTGTTCAGCTGGTACGGCAGCTCGGTGATAACGATCTGCTGACGGCCACCGACCTTGTCGATGTCTTCGATGATCGAGCGGGCGCGCATGTAAATACGGCCACGACCGGTACGGTAGGCTTCGATGATGCCGGCGCGACCGTTGATGATCGCGGCGGTCGGGAAGTCCGGACCGGGGATGTATTGCATCAGTTCATCGACGGTCAGCTCAGGGTTGTCGATGAGCGCCAGGCAACCGTCGATGACTTCACCGAGGTTGTGCGGCGGAATGTTGGTCGCCATACCCACGGCGATACCGCTGGAGCCGTTGACCAGCAGGTTGGGGATACGGGTCGGCATGACCGCCGGGATCATTTCGGTGCCGTCGTAGTTCGGCACCCAGTCCACGGTTTCCTTGTGCAGGTCAGCCAGCAGCTCGTGCGCCAGCTTGGTCATGCGCACTTCGGTGTATCGCATGGCCGCAGCATTATCGCCGTCGACCGAACCGAAGTTGCCCTGACCGTCTACCAGCAGGTAGCGCAGGGAGAAAGGCTGAGCCATACGAACGATGGTGTCGTACACCGCCGTATCACCGTGCGGGTGATACTTACCGATCACGTCGCCGACAACACGGGCAGATTTCTTGTACGGCTTGTTGAAGTCGTTGCCCAGCTCGCTCATCGCGAACAGTACGCGACGGTGCACGGGCTTGAGGCCATCGCGCGCATCCGGCAGTGCACGGCCGACGATTACGCTCATCGCGTAGTCGAGGTAGGACTGTTTCAGCTCGTCTTCGATATTGACCGGGAGGATTTCTTTGGCCAGTTCGCCCATGAGAAGCCTGATTCCTTTTTCTGGTGAAACTTCGTCATATCCATATGGGATGTACGAAGCTCGTCGGGGCAGGCCGAGTGCCGTGCGCCGACTTACGACAAATCAACAAGTCGGACCGTGGATTTGCGCAGTAAAGACAGCTCCGTGAAGCTGCCTCGGAAAACGCCGGATGTTATCACAAGAGCCGCCACGCACCTATCCCCCAGATGCGCATGGAGCATAGTTAGTTGACCGGTGACAGGCTTAAAGGGGACCAGAGAAGCTCAGAGCTTCGTTGAATGCAGAATTGAGGCTTGGTTTAGCGATGTTTATTGACATTTAGGACCCCTTCGCGAGCAAGCTCGCTCCCACAGGGTTCTGTGGCGCTCACAAAACCTGTGGGAGCGAGCTTGCTCGCGAAGAGAACAGCGCAGATATCAAGCCAATCAATGCAGGCGCTTGCGGCACATCAACTGGGCCATTTTCGCCGTATCTGGACGCTCGACGATGCCCTTTTCGGTGACGATTGCATCAATCAGATCCGCCGGGGTGACGTCGAACACCGGATTGAACGCCTCGACGTCCGCCCCCACACGCTTGCCACCGACTTCCAGCAACTCGGCGCCATCACGCTCTTCGATCGGAATGTCATCGCCACTGGCCAGAGTCATATCGATGGTCGAACTCGGCGCCACCACCATGAAACGCACGCCGTGATGCATGGCGTTCACGGCCAGCTGATAGGTGCCGATCTTGTTGGCCACATCACCGTTGGCCGTAATCCGGTCAGCGCCGACGATCACCCAGGTCACGCCTTTGGTTTTCATGATGTGCGCAGCGGCGGAGTCGGCGTTCAACGTGACCGGGATGCCTTCGTTGGCCAGTTCCCAGGCGGTCAGTCGCGAACCCTGCAGCCATGGCCGGGTTTCGTCGGCGTAG
>NZ_QAIU01000255.1:0-14039 GCF_003061205.1 Pseudomonas sp. HMWF006 | reverse complement strand
CCGGTGGCCAGTGCGCCGGTATTGCAGTGGGTCAGGATCGCCTGCGCATTGCCCTGGTGCTTGCGGATCAGATCGACGCCGAGCTGCGCCATGGTCAGGTTGGCTTCGCGATCACTCTCATGAATGGCGATAGCTTCGACTTCCAGCGCGGCCAGTGGATCGGCATGCTCTTTCAGACGATCCAGCCGATCATGCATGCGGCCCAACGCCCAGAACAGATTGACTGCGGTCGGACGAGAATCGGCCAGCAAGGCGAAATCCTCTTCCAGCGCCGCATACCAGTCGCCACCTTCGGCCACGCGGGCACGGGCCGCGAGGACGATGCCATACGCGGCACTGATGCCGATGGCCGGCGCGCCACGCACCACCATCGAACGAATGGCTTCAGCCACGCCCGCGGCACTGGTGTAGGCGATCCAGGTTTCCTCGAATGGCAAAACACGCTGATCCAGCAGGTGGAGCGCGCCGTCTCGCCAAACGATGGCCTTTACTTTCTCCGCAGCCAACAGTCGATCGCGCATCCCTCACCCCGCACTCATGAACAAAAGCCGCCGATTATAGCGATCCCCCCGCGAAGACGCTCGGGTATACTTCGCCATCCTTTACAAAAGCACTGGAACCGACCTCGATGCCGAAACCTGCCATTGCGCTCGACTTATTATTGCTGCCGACCTGGCTGGTACCTGTCGAACCCGCTGGCGTCGTGCTCAAAGAGCATGGCCTGGGGATCCGCGACGGTCGCATCGTATTTATCGGCCCACGCGTCGAAGCACTGAAGTGTAACGCCACTGAAACCCGTGAATTGCCGGACATGCTGCTCGCTCCGGGCCTGATCAACGCTCACGGCCACGCGGCGATGACGCTGTTCCGTGGCCTGGCCGATGATCTGCCGCTGATGACCTGGCTGGAAAACCACATCTGGCCGGCCGAGGCCAAATGGGTCGATGAAGATTTCGTCCGTGACGGCACCGACCTGGCCATCGCCGAGCAGATCAAGGGCGGCATCACCTGTTTCTCTGACATGTATTTCTTCCCGAAGGTCGCCAGCGAGCGCGTGCACAACAGCGGCATTCGTGCGCAGATCGCCATTCCGATCCTCGATTTCCCGATCCCGGGCGCTGGCAGCGCCGATGAAGCCATTCGTCAGGGCGTCGAATTGTTCGGCGATCTGAAGCACCACGAGCGGATCAGGATCACCTTCGGCCCTCATGCACCCTACACCGTCGGCGACGAGAACCTGGAGAAAGTCCGCGTGATCGCCGAGGAGCTGGACGCGTCGATTCATATGCACGTGCACGAAACCGCCTTCGAAGTGCAGCAAGCCGTCGAGCAGCGTGGCGAGCGCCCGCTGGCGCGCCTCGGTCGCCTCGGCCTGCTCGGCCCGCGCTTCCAGGCCGTGCACATGACGCAGATCAGCGATGACGACCTGGCGCTGCTGGTAGAAAGCAACACCAGCGTGATCCACTGCCCGGAATCGAACCTGAAACTGGCCAGCGGCTTCTGCCCGGTAGAACGTTTGTGGCAGGCTGGGGTAAATGTCGCGATCGGCACCGACGGTGCAGCGAGCAACAATGATCTCGACCTGCTCAGCGAAACCCGCACCGCGGCCCTGTTGGCCAAAGCCGTCGCCGGTTCGGCCACAGCACTGGACGCTCATCGCGCACTGCGCATGGCCACCCTCAACGGCGCGCGAGCCATGGGCATCGAAGCGCAAGTCGGTTCGCTGGAGATCGGCAAAGCCGCCGACATTGTCGCCTTTGACCTGTCCGGCCTGGCGCAGCAACCGGTCTACGACCCGGTTTCGCAACTTATTTATGCCACCGGTCGCGACTGCGTGAAGCACCTGTGGGTCGCCGGCAAACAGTTACTCGACGACCGGCGCCTGACGCGTATGGATGAACAACAGCTGGGCGCCACCGCCCGCGCCTGGGGACAGCGCATCAGCGGCCACACCGAATCGTAAACACCCCGGGACAGACTCCGGGACTACAGCCTTTTTCAAGTTTTTCGAGGAATTGATCATGAGCAACGTCGACCACGCCGAAATCGCCAAATTCGAAGCCCTGGCCCACCGCTGGTGGGACCGCGAGAGCGAGTTCAAACCGCTGCACGACATCAACCCGCTGCGGGTCAACTGGATTGACGAACGGGTCAATCTGGCCGGCAAGAAAGTCCTCGACGTCGGCTGCGGCGGCGGCATCCTCAGCGAAGCCATGGCCCAGCGTGGCGCCACTGTCATGGGCATCGACATGGGCGAAGCGCCATTGGCCGTTGCGCAACTGCATCAGCTGGAATCCGGCGTCAACGTCGAATACCGGCAGATCACCGCCGAAGCCCTGGCCGAAGAAATGCCCGAGCAGTTCGACGTGGTCACCTGCCTGGAGATGCTTGAGCACGTGCCGGATCCATCGTCGGTGATCCGCGCCTGCTTCCGCATGGTCAAGCCCGGCGGCCAGGTATTCTTCTCGACCATCAACCGCAACCCGAAGGCGTACCTGTTCGCCATCATCGGCGCCGAATACATCATGAAGCTGCTGCCACGCGGCACCCACGACTTCAAGAAATTCATCCGCCCGTCCGAGCTCGGCGCCTGGAGTCGCATGGCTGGCCTGACCGTCAAGGACATCATCGGCCTGACCTACAACCCGCTGACCAAGCACTACAAGCTGGCCAACGATGTTGACGTCAACTACATGATCCAGACCCTGCGCGAGGAATAAGCCGATGGCCATCAGAGCAGTTCTTTTCGACATGGACGGCACCCTGCTCGACACGGCGCCGGACTTCATCGCCATCTGCCAGGCCATGCGTACGGACCGCGGCCTGCCGCCGATGAACGACAAGCACATCCGTGACGAAATTTCCGGCGGCGCCAAGGCGATGGTCGCGGTGACGTTTTCGATGGACCCTGAATCGCCGGGCTTCGAGGAGCTGCGCCTTGAGTTCCTCGAACGCTACCTGGTGGGATGCGCCGTGCACAGCAAGCTGTTCGATGGCATGGGCGAACTGCTGGCCGATATCGAAAAAGCCAACCTGATCTGGGGCGTGGTCACCAACAAGCCGCTGCGCTTTGCCGAGCCGATCATGCAGCAACTGGGGCTGGCCGAGCGCTCTGCGCTACTGATCTGCCCGGATCACGTGAAAAACAGCAAGCCGGATCCGGAACCGCTGATCCTCGCATGCAAAATGCTTGATCTGGATCCATCGACCGTTCTGTTTGTGGGCGATGATCTGCGCGATATCGAGTCAGGGCGCGATGCCGGCACCAAGACCTGCGCAGTGACCTTTGGCTACATTCACCCGGACGACAACCCGCGGCACTGGGGCGCGGACGTAGTGGTGGATCATCCGCTGGAGCTGCGCAAGGTGCTGGACAGCGCACTCTGCAGTTGCTGACCTGACTGTTTGCAGGATGCCTTTGTGGCGAGGGGATTTATCCCTGATCGGCGGCGAAGCCGCCGTAAACCTGCACGTCAAATCGAACTGGAAGAATGCTGGGGCTGCTTCGCAACCCATCGGGGATAAATCCCCTCGCCACAAGTGCGAAGCAGGTCTTCATGAATGGATTGTGAGGTTTTTATGTTTGATTACACCGCTCGCCCCGAATTGCTCAAGGATCGGGTCATTCTGGTCACCGGAGCCGGTCGTGGCATCGGCGCAGCTGCCGCGAAAACCTATGCGGCCCACGGCGCTACCGTCCTGCTGCTGGGCAAGACCGAGGCCAATCTGACCCAGGTCTATGACGAAATCGAAGCGGCCGGTCACCCGCAACCGGCGGTAATTCCGTTCAACCTCGAAACCGCCCTGCCCCATCAATACGATGAACTGGCGGCGATGATCGAAAACGAATTCGGCCACCTTGACGGCCTGCTGCACAACGCTTCGATCATTGGCCCGCGCACGCCAATCGAACAACTCTCCGGCGACAACTTCATGCGGGTCATGCAGGTCAACGTCAATGCCATGTTCATGCTGACCAGCACCCTGCTGCCGTTGCTCAAGCTGTCGCAGGACGCTTCGGTGGTATTCACCTCCAGTAGCGTCGGCCGCAAGGGCCGGGCTTACTGGGGCGCTTACGGTGTGTCGAAGTTCGCCACCGAAGGCCTGATGCAAACCCTGGCCGACGAAGTCGACGGCGTGGCACCAGTTCGCTCCAACAGCATCAACCCGGGTGGCACCCGCACCAGCATGCGCGCCCAGGCATATCCGGGGGAAAACCCGCTGAACAATCCGACGCCCGAGGAGATCATGCCGGTCTATCTCTACCTGATGGGCCCGGACAGTACGGGTATCAACGGCCAGGCATTCAACGCTCAGTAGTGCCATACGTCGCTTTTGTTGCCGCGGCGGATTCCCGTCGCGGCAGGCTTTTACCAGCACCGACCGTCACCAGCCAGTCAAAAATCCAGCGCTGTTTTCCCCATCAAGATCGTAAGCCATTGAATACAAAAGGCTTTAATTAACCTGAACTGAATGGCACGACTTTCGCTCTAAATTCCCTCAAAGCATGCCGTGTGAAGGCAGTGGCGCCGGGGCGATTTCGATAGCTGACTAATCGACATCAGGCAGACTAAACTTACGCCAAATGTCCTACGGGACTGATGGATCAGTATGACGCGCAGCCCATAGCCGCTCTCACCCAGCCTGTAAGACAGACTTACTGCTTAGGGGCTCACGCCATATGAAATCACCTTCCCAGACCAATGCAATTGACTTCGACAGTGCCAAATTGCAACGCCTGGGTTTCGGTCAGCAGCCGCCACTTCTGGAGCGGCCCGCCAGTCTCGCGCAATTGCGCCAGCAACTGAGCCTGCAACTGCAAACCAGCCTCGAACCGCAACGCATCCTCGGTCTGTTTTTCCGCGAAGTTCAGCGCCTCGTGCCGCTGGACGCCTTGCACTATGTGCACAAGGGCAGCGACTTGCGCCTGGAGTTCGGTGCTCGCGGTCATCATTCCGTCAGCTATAGCCTGAGCCATGAAGACGAGCACATGGGCGAACTGGTGTTCCGCCGCAATCAGCGCTTCAACGATCAGGAGCAAGGGCACCTCGAATCGCTGCTGTCGGTGTTGCTGTATCCGATGCGCAACGCCCTGCTCTACCGCGCCGCGACCCAGAGCGCCCTGCGCGATCCGCTGACCGGTGCCGGCAACCGCATCGCCATGGAGCAGACCCTGCAACGCGAGATCGAAATGTCGCGCCGGCACCTGCAACCATTGTCAGTGCTGATGCTGGATATCGACCACTTCAAAAGGGTCAATGACAGTCACGGCCACAGTGCCGGCGATGATGTGCTCAAAGCCGTGGCCGCTTCGATCAAGGGTCAGTTGCGCAACGTCGATATGGTGTTTCGCTATGGCGGCGAAGAGTTTCTGATTCTGCTGTCGAACACCGGCCGCGAAGCGTCAGCGATGGTCGGCGAGCGACTGCGCTATGCGGCGCAAGCGGCGGAGTATTACGCCGATGGCCAGTTGATCGAACTGACGGTCAGCCTCGGCTGCTCGACGCTGTTGCCCGGCGAATCGGCCGACAGCCTGCTGCGTCGCGCCGACAGTGCGTTGTACGTGGCCAAGCGCGAAGGTCGTAACCGCCTGGCGATGGCGGGCTAAGCCTTTCCAGACACTACAAAACTACTGTAGGCGTGAGCCTGCTCGCGATGACGATCTGACATTCAACACTGATGTTGACCGACAGTCCGCTATCGCGAGCAGGCTCACTCCTACATTTTTACGCGGTGTATCAGCTCTCGACGACTACCCTGCGCTCTCGGTTGACCAGCAAGCGTTCCGACGTCTCCAGTTGCATGCAGCGTTCCAGAAACAGGTACATGTAGTCATAGCTTTTGCACACGGCCTGGCGCAATTCGGCCTGCAACGCCTTGCTCGGGTTCAGGCCGGCCAGCGTGCAGATGATTTCCAGAGCTTCCCAAGGGTGGGCATCGTCGTACTGGGCGTGCATCTTCAGCCACTTCATCGCGCGTTTGCGATCTTCTTCGGGAAACGCCGCCGCGTATACGCCCGTCGAGCAAACCAGCGCCGACCACTCCCCGGTCGCGCCCTCGATGGCGTAGTTGGTAGCGGCGATGGCGACGATCAACGAGTCGGCCGAACTGGTGTGCCAGCACCAGTGACTCAGCGCATGCAGTTCCGGCGGCACTTGCTGGGCCTGAAGATCTTCCAGGCTGACGCCATGCGCCCGACTCCAGTGCACCCAATAGTCGGCATGATTGAGCTCGACGCGGATATTGCGCATCAGCCAGCGGCGCGCCATGTCTTCGCCGGGGTGACGGGCAAATCGGGTTTTGGTGAGATTCTGCGCCATGTACAACGCAAACTGCTCGACCACCGGCCAGCCGCCAATCAAGTACTGACGCATGGTCCTGGCGCTGAGTTTGTTATCACGCATGCGCTGGTAAAGTTCATGTTCGACAACCCGGCGCTTGCTCTCGCTGCAGTCCTGAATGAGCTGTTGTGCCCAGCCGGGATAACTTGCAGCTTCCATGAGTGGTCCGGTTCGGTTGAATGTGTCGATCACTGTTCGGCTCCTTTTGATTTGTGATTGTAAGGATCGGCGAGAGACTTCAACGGAACGTGCCAGGCGCTTTGAATAACAGCGGTTGCGGTCTGGCGGGCCGACTTTGCAAACTGTCGCAGGTAAACAATTGCGGACGCTCGATGACATAACCCTGAGCGTAATCCACGCCAATTTCAAGCAGTGCCTGCTCGATCTGGGTGGTTTCAACAAACTCGGCAATTGTCTGCTTACCCATGACATGCCCGATGTGATTGATCACTTCGACCATTGCCCGGTTAATCGGGTCGTCCAGCATATCCTTTACGAAACTCCCGTCGATCTTCAGGAAGTCTACAGGCAAATGTTTCAGATAAGCGAACGAAGACATTCCGGCACAAAAGTCATCTAGCGAGAAGTAACAACCTAAGCCTTTGAGCTCATTGATAAATCTAATTGCACTGCCCAAGTTTGAAATTGCACTGGTTTCAGTAATTTCAAAACAAATCATTTCAGGAGGTATAGCGTAGTTAACAAACTGTTCTCGCAGAAAGTGCAAAAACGCGTCATCTCCTATAGTAATGCCTGACAGATTAATCGCACACATTGCTAATGGCCCTTGCTGTTCTTGGGCAATACATTGAGCAATAACCTTAAAAACATTTTGTACGACCCAACGATCCAGCTGACTCATCAAACCATAGCGCTCAGCGGCAGGAATGAAGCTGTCCGGCAGAATCATCCGCCCGGCCTCGTCATGCAGACGCAGCAGGATTTCGATGTGCCCGCCTTTGCCGTCACTGGGCTTGAGCGGAGCGATTTCCTGGGCGTACAGGCAAAAGCGGTTTTCTTCCAGCGCCATGTGCAGGCGTTGCACCCAGGCCATTTCCCCAAAGCGCAGGGACAGTTCGGAATCGTCGGCGTGGTAGACCTGCACGCGGTTACGCCCCTTCTCCTTGGCCATGTAGCAGGCCATGTCTGCCGCCCGCAGGGACGCTTCCAGGGTCGTCGGGGTCTGGGCGACATGCACCAGGCCAATACTGACGGTGGTGAGGAAGGGCCGCCCCTTCCAGACAAAATGCAGGTTCTGCACGGTCTGGCGCAGTGCCTCGGCAATCTTTTCTGCCGCGTCCGGCGCGCAGTTTTCCAGGAGAATGCCGAACTCGTCGCCGCCGAGCCGCGCCAGGGTGTCGCCTTCGCGCAATCCCGACTGCAGCAGGGTGCAGATGTGCCGCAACAGCTCATCCCCCGCCGCATGGCCGCACGTGTCGTTGACCAGCTTGAACTGATCCAGATCGAGGAACATCAGCGCGTGCCGCCCGGCCTGGCGGGTGAGGTTGTGCAGCGCCTGCTCCAGGCGATATTCGAACTCGCGGCGGTTGGCCAGACCGGTCAGCGCATCGTGGGTGGCCTGCCACGAAAGGTTGGCGATGTATTGCCGTTCCTGCGTCATGTCGTGCAGCACCAGCACGGTGCCACTGACTTTGCCGGCATTGCGGATCGGTGCGCCGACCAGGGTCACCGACACCGTACTGCCGTCCAGGCGCTGGATCAGTTTCGAATGCTCGCTGCCGCCACTGAGCTTGCCGCTGAGAATGTGCTCGATCAGGGTCAGGCCTTCGGACTGGGCGTTGTCATCGAGCAGATTGAATAACGCCGCCAGCGGCAGTCCCGCCGCCTGTTCGGCCTTCCAGTGGGTCATGGCTTCGGCGGCGGGGTTCATGTAGTCAATGGCGCCGTCGACATCGGTGGTGATCACCCCGTCGCCGATCGAATGCAAGGTAACGTGCGCCCGATCCTTCTCCAGTTGCAACGCCTCGGCAAAGGCATGGCGCTGCTTGAGCAGCTTGTGCGTGCGCCACAGGGCCAGCACGATCAGCCCCAGCGCCGTGGCCAGATTGGTTAACAGCAGCAGCCGCAGAATCATCCGCGAGCCTTCGCCCAAGGCATCGCTGAAGGCTTTTGCGGCTGGGGTCACGCCATCGTTGATGGCGAAAATCCGTGCCTTCCAGCGCTGGATATCGGCGCTGCCGGCATTGTTCTGTGAAATGCTGCGGTGCATCTCCTGCGCCACGTTATCCAGCTCGATTAGATAGGCGTCACCGACCGTCCAGCGGTCAATCGCGGTCTCCAGATAACTGAAATGGCGAAAGTTGAGGTACAGCCAGATCAGGCTGGAAACGTCATCCGGGTGGTTGCCACCCTTGAGAATGCCTTCGCGCGCTGCGGCCAGATCCGGCGGCTGATGATCCAGCGCCAGACGCAACTGGTGCCCGCCTTGCGGTACACCGATCGCAGTGCGGTACTTGAGGAAGATCGCCTCGTCACGGCTGTCGGCGTAGAGATTAAGGTAGTAAATCGCGTCTTTCTGGCCCTTGGACCAGAGACTTTCGCCGGCGACGTAACCGCGAACCGCCGAGAGCACGTAAAGACTCACGCCGCCCAATAACGCTTGAAACAACACGACGGCAATAAATGGCCAGACGATGCCCAACAACCGTGGCGTTCCGAGAGTCCGCTTTTGCTTCATGAGATCCCTTGCGCAAGCACTGCCAGATGAACACCGGAAAATCCCGCTCCTGACAGCTCAGCCTAGGCTAATTTTCGCCAAGTCAAAGGGACAGCTTGACCGTCCTCTAGGTCGATTGTGCAAATGGCGGGACTGTGCGGGCGTTCCGAGTGATTTTACTCAATGCAATTCAAGCACTAAGCACAGAAATCGGCTCGAAACTCAAGGGCGCTGGATCTGCTGCAGGTGACCATAAAGCTTGGCATACAGACCGCCGTCGGCAATCAACTGTTGATGATCGCCATCTTCGGCGACCTGACCACCATCGAACACCAGCACGCGATCGGCCTGCTTCACCGCTGACAAACGATGGGCAATGATCAGCGTGGTGCGGCCATTGAGGAACCGCGCCATGGCCTGGTGAAGGTTGTATTCGGTGGCGGCGTCGAGGGCCGAGGTGGCTTCGTCGAGGATCACCACTTTCGGCTCGGCGAGGATCATCCGCGCGATCGCCAGACGCTGGCGCTGACCGCCGGACAGGCGCACGCCGGAGCGCCCGACGATACTGTCGAGGCCATCCGGCAAGGCGCGGATAGTCGGTTCGAGCTGAGCGATTTCCAGTGCCTGCCAACAGGCTTCGTCACTGCGGGTGCGGCCCATGGTCAGGTTGGCGCGTACCGTGTCGTTGAACAGCGCCGGGTGCTGCAGCACCACCGCGACGTTCTCCCTGATCAGCTCCAGACCGATTTCCTGCTGGGTCGAACCACCGAAGCGGATGGTACCGGCCAACGGCGTGTACAACCCCAGCAGCAACTGCACGAGGGTACTTTTGCCACCGCCACTGGCACCGACGATCGCAACTTTCTCACCCGGGGCAATGGACAGGTTCATCTGATCCAGCACCAGCTCATCGCCATAACCGAAGCTCAGGCCCTGAACCTCGATGCCGACGGTTTCGCGACCCTTGA
Organism: Pseudomonas sp. HMWF006; assembly: GCF_003061205.1. NCBI lineage: Bacteria > Pseudomonadati > Pseudomonadota > Gammaproteobacteria > Pseudomonadales > Pseudomonadaceae > Pseudomonas > Pseudomonas sp. HMWF006. The sequence goes on along the minus strand of NZ_QAIU01000255.1, from coordinate 4,053 downwards.
ACGGATCGACACCGCCCGGATATTGCGGCTCATCGGCGCGCGCCAGCAGTTCGTTGATCCGCGCCAGCGCGCCGCCGGCGGCGTAGTAGGCGTATTGCAGATTGAGCAGTTGTTCGACCGGGCCGATCATGAACCACAGGTAACTGAACACCGCAAGCATCTGGCCGATCGACAGGTCGGAGAACAACACCGTGAGCATCGCCGCCGCACGGAAGATGTCGATGCCGAACTGGAACAGCAAACCGCTGGCACGGTTGGAAGCGTCGGTTTTCCACTGCGAATTGACCGCGTAGTTGCGCACCTCCTGCGCGCGCAGACCGAGGCGACCCAGAAAGTAACCCTGACGGTTGCCGGCGCGCACTTCCTGAATGGCATCGAGGGTTTCGCTCAGCGCCTGGGTGAAACGCGAGGTGCTGTCGTTCTCGAGTTTCTTCAGGTGCTTGACCCGTTTGCCCAACTGCACCGTGGCGTAAATCACCAGCGGGTTGAACAGCAGGATCAATAGCGCAAGTTTCCAGTGCATCCACATCAGGATGCTCGCCGTGCCGACCAGGGTCAGCATCGCCACCAGAAAGCGGCTGAGGGTTTCGCCGACGAACTTGTCGAGGGTGTCCAGATCGGTGACCAGGTGTGTGGTCACTGTGCCGCTGCCGAGGCTCTCGTATTCGCCGAGGGAAATACGCTTGAGGCGTTCGATCAGGCGCACGCGGATGCGATAAACAATGTCCTTGGCCAGTCGCGCAAACAACCGCGACTGCAACACGCCAAAACACAGGGCACTGCAGCGCAGGGTCAGCGTGACCACCAGCATCAGGCCGATATAACCCGCCGCTTGTTGCCACATACCCGGCAGTACGTGGTTCATGACTTTCAGTGCGGCATCGCCGTGACCGAGCAACACCTCATCCACCAGCAACGGCAGCAGCAACGGAATCGGCACGCTGCACAGCGTCGCCAGCACGGCAACGCCATTGGCGATCCACAAGGATTTTTTGTGATGAAGTGCCAGTCGCCGGACTTCTGCCCAGCTCAGCCGGTCGACACGCTTTACGGCTGACGTTTCATCGGCCAGGTCAGGCACAGGCTGCGCGCTCCAGCCAGCGGCCGAGCAACGGCGACAGCTCGCTGAGCGGTTGATAGCCATTGGTCAGCAACGCCAGTTGGCCATTGCGTTCGGCGAGCAGGGTCGGGAAACCGGCGATGCCCAGATCCTGCACCCAGTTGAAATCCGCCAGAGTGGCTTCGTGCTGTTCGGCGCGGTCAAAGTGTTCGGCAAATTCGATGCGCGGCACGCCCGCCTGTTCGGCCAGATCGACCAACACGCTGGCCTGGGTGACATCGCGACCTTCAGCGTAAAACGCGTGTTGAATCAGGCCGAGCAAGGTCCACGCGCAATCCGGTGCCAGGCTGCGCGCCGTGACGATCGCGCGGCAGGCAGGCTCGGTGTCGTAGACAAATCCGTCCGGCAATGCGCCGTCGAACTTGAATGGCTGACCGGTCGCCTCGGTGACCGCTTGCCAGTGTTCGAGAATGTAGCGCCGAGTGGTCGGCTCCAGTGCCGCACCGCTGCCGGTGCGCAAGCCGCCAACCACCAAGTGCAACTCCACCCCGGCGGCCTGCGCCTGCTCGACCAGTGCCTTGGCCACCGGAGCGAACCCCCAGCACCAGGAACACATCGGATCCATCACATAGAGCAGGCGCGCAGACATGATTAAGCCTCGGTAGATGCTTGCTTATAGTTGTAGCCGATCGGGTGCGGCTGGTTGCGCGCCTTGGCCAGTTCGATCTGTTTTTGCCGATCGATCGCGCTGCGGCGGGTTTTCTCGCTCAGCTTGTCCCAGCAATGCGGGCAACTGATGCCGGCCACATAGTGCTCGGAAGCGCGATCTTCAACACTGACCGGTGTGCGGCAGGCATGACATTGATCGTAGTCGCCCTCGCTGAGGTCGTGACGCACGGTCACGCGGTTGTCGAACACGAAGCAGTCGCCCTGCCACTTGGTTTCTTCCTGCGGCACCTCTTCGAGGTACTTCAGGATGCCGCCCTTGAGGTGGTAGACCTCTTCGAAGCCCTCGCCCAGCATGTAGCTCGAGGCCTTCTCGCAGCGGATACCGCCGGTGCAGAACATCGCGACCTTCTTGTGCACGGCCGGGTCGAAGTGTTCTTTGATGTAGTCGGGGAATTCGCGAAAACTGGTGGTTTTCGGATCAATGGCGCCTTCAAAGGTGCCGATCGACACTTCGTAGTCGTTGCGGGTGTCGATCAGCAGCACTTCCGGGTCGCTGATCAGGGCGTTCCAGTCTTGCGGCTCGACGTAGGTGCCGACCTTTTTGTTCGGATCCACGCCTTCGACGCCGAGGGTGACGATCTCTTTCTTCAGTTTGACCTTGGTACGGTAGAACGGCTGCTCGTCGCAGTACGACTCTTTGTGGTCGATGTCGATCATGCGCGGGTCGTTCTTCAGCCAAGCGAGCAGGCCATCAATGCCTTCGCGGCTGCCGGACACCGTGCCGTTGATGCCTTCTTCGGCGATCAGCAGGGTGCCTTTGATACCGTTGTCGACCATCGCTTGCAGCAGGGGCTCGCGCAGGTTGACGTAATCTTCGAGGGTGACGAACTTATACAGTGCCGCCACGACAATCGGTTGTGTCATGGGTATTTCTCCAGGTGGCTACCCTCGCAAAGGGTGAACCGGATTCAAAAAAAAACGCGCCGGTTGAACGGCGCGTTGCGGATTCTAGCAAAAAAGCAGCTTCAAGCGGCGAGCTTCAAGCGACAAGCTGACAGCGCAGTGCTTTAACTTGCGGCTTGGAGCTCAAAGCTTGCAGCTGCTTTTAGTGCCCTCCTCCTGCACAGGTTGGCGACGCCGGAGCGGCGCCCACATCTGCCCATTCCTGCGGGGTGTAGGTGTGCAGCGCCAACGCATGGAACTCGCCCATCAGCTCGCCGAGCGTGCCGTAGACTTTCTGGTGGCGCTTGACCCGGTTCAGGCCTTCGAACTGCGCGCTGACCACCACTGCCTTGAAGTGAGTCTGTAACCCGCGACTGTGCATGTGGCTTTCATCCAGCACCTGCAGATGTTCAGGCTGAAGCAGGCCCAGCGTCGATTCGATGCGTTGTTGCATGGTCATCACGAACTCCGCTTACTTCTTCTTGGCCGGCGCAGCGCCTTTCGGTGCCAACTCGTTGGTCATGTCGTCGAGCAGCTTGTTGACGACCGGCACGGCGCTTTCCAGTTTGGCTTGAGTCATCTGGGCCGATTGCTGGGTCAGCTGCGGCATTTTTTCCAGAACCTTCTTGCCCAGTGGCGACTGGTAGAACGCAACCAGGTCTTTCAACTCGGATTCGCTGAAGTTGCTGGTGTAGAGCTTGACCATGTCAGGCTTGAGCTTGTTCCAGCCAATGGCCTGGTCCAGGGCGGCGTTGGCCTTGGCCTGGTAGGTTTCCAGTACGGCTTTCTTCGACTCCGGGGCTTTGGTCTGTTCAAAGCGCTGGGCGAACATTTGCTGCACTTGCATGTACACCGGAGTACCCAGTTTGTCAGCGTGCGCCAGGGTCAGGAAAGCTTCGGCACTGGCGTTGTGGCTGGCGGTATCGGCAAGCACCTGGCCGCTGGCGCAAACCAGTGCAACCGCGGTACAGATGGCACGAAGACGAGTCATCGAGTTTCCTTTTCTAACAGGCGAGGTCAAACCCCAAGGGCGCCCATTCTGCGCCTAAAAAACGCTGTGGCTCAACCCCCGCCCCTTGCCGCGCTTGATTGACCGGGTTTTACCGGTCAACAATCGCCCCGATGGAACCACCTGGGCCTGACCGGGCCTAAACTGCGCAAACAGACCAACAGGAGTGTGCACGATGAGCCGTATCGAAACCGACAGCCTGGGCCAGATCGAAGTCCCGGACGACGCCTACTGGGGTGCTCAGACGCAACGCTCGCTGATCAACTTCGCCATTGGTCAGGAACGCATGCCGCTGCCGGTCCTGCACGCCCTGGCCCTGATCAAGAAAGCCGCCGCCCGGGTCAACAATCGCAACGGCGACCTGCCCGCCGAC
>NZ_QAIU01000254.1:6826-10801 GCF_003061205.1 Pseudomonas sp. HMWF006 | reverse complement strand
GTGTCTGGGGTGTGTCGGGGAGGGTTTTGAGCAGCGCGAGTAAGCTGATCCGGGTTTTGCGGTGTTGCCGATGGCCTCATCGCGGGCAAGCCCGCTCCCACAAGGTTTTGGTGTTCACACAATTTTTGTTCCACCACAGAACCCTGTGGGAGCGGGCTTGCCCGCGATGGCGTCGCCAGCGGCGCTGAACAACTCAGGCCTTGCCGGTAATCTTGCGGTACTTCTTCATCAACTCTTCTTCAGTCTCCGGATGGGCTTCGTCCAGCGGTATGCAATCCACCGGGCAGACCTGCTGGCACTGCGGCTCGTCGTAGTGGCCAACGCACTGGGTGCACAGGTTCGGGTCGATCACATAGATCTCTTCGCCTTGGGAAATGGCGGCGTTCGGGCACTCGGGTTCGCAGACGTCGCAGTTGATGCAATCGTCGGTGATGATCAGGGACATGCTAACTCCAGCCGGGGCGGCAAGCCCGGGCGCAATAATCAATACGCGCAATTGTGCCGCATTGACGCCCGCAGTGCACGCGGGCGCCGTTTGAACGGTCGTTACTTCTTGAAGCGCAGGGTCAGGGCGTCGGCCACGGCCGGGTGGACGAACTTGCTGATATCACCGCCCAGCGCAGCGATTTCCCGCACCAGCGTCGAGGAAATGAACGAATAACGCTCGGACGGTGTGAGAAACAGGCTCTCGACGTCCGGCGCCAATTGGCGGTTCATGTTGGCCAGCTGGAATTCGTATTCGAAGTCCGACACCGCGCGCAGACCACGCAGGAACACATTGGCGTTCTGCTCTTTGGCGAAATGCGCCAGCAGCGTCGAGAAACCGACCACTTCCACGTTCGGCAGGTGTTTGGTGACCTCGCGAGCCAGTTCGACCCGTTGTTCCAGCGGGAACAGCGGGTTTTTCTTGGGGCTGGCGGCGACGGCGATGATCACGTGATCGAACAGGCGCGAGGCGCGTTCGACCAGATCGCCATGGCCCTTGGTAATAGGGTCGAAGGTACCTGGGTACAACACTCGGTTCATCGCGTCGTCCTGGCGGGAGTCCGTTGGGGAGTCGGATGGTATCGCAGCCGTCCCGGTCGGCCAAGTCGCCTGTTGGGTAAGAAAGCACTATAGACGACGCGATAAACCGGTTTTTTCACGGATTTCTCAGCCGATCAGCGAGGGACGTCGCCAATTGTGCAGTCAGTCCATACACCGACAATTGCGGGTTGGCGCCGATGCTAGTGGGGAACAACGAGCCGTCGTGAATCGACAGATTGCTCAGTTGATGATGCCGGCCAAGGCTGTCGGTTACTGCGTTTTTCGGGTCTTCGCCCATCGCGCAGCCACCCATGACGTGGGCACTGCCCAAGCGTGTGCGGTACAGCTCAAGGCTCAAACCGTCGATCAAGGTGCGCACCTCGGCCAGGGTTTTCACGTAACGCGCATCGGCGTGCATCGGCATCACCGCTTGCGCGCCGCCGGCAAACTGGATCTCGGCCATGCTGTGAAAGGCGCGGCGCAAGCCTTCCCAGGCGTAAGGCGAGACCTGATAGTCGAGCACCGGCGAGCCATCGCCGCGCAACTCGACACGGCCACCGGGGCTGTCCGGGTGGAAACCGTCGCGCAGCAGCGCCAGCATCGCATGGGTGTGGGGCAGATCCGCCATGTGTTCGGCATTCTGCGTGCCGAAACCGCCGAGCAACGTCGCCGCCAGCGCCGGCTGCAGCGGCGGCACTTCGAGTTTGTAGCCCATCGGTCCGCTGGTGCCGTCCCTCCACTGGAAATGATCCGAGTAAATCGACTGTGGCGCACCGTAGAACGGGTTGATCACTTCGTCGAAACGCCCGGCGGACATGTTCACCAGATGCAGGAAGGTGCGTTTGCCGAGGCGCTGATGCGGGTCTGGCGCGTCCGAGCGCAAGAGTAGGGCCGGGCTGTTGATGCCGCCGCCGGCCAGCACGTAATGCCGCGCCTTGACCGTAATCGTGCGCCCGGTCGGTGCGACGCAGCGTTCGTCCATCGCCACACACTGCAGGCCGGAGACCTTGTCGCCGCTGATCAGCAGTTTTTCCGCGCGAGCCAGGTAGAGCAGCTCGCCGCCCTTTTCCAGGGTCGCCGGAATGGTGGTGACCATCATCGACTGTTTGGCGTTGGTCGGGCAGCCCATGCCGCAATAGCCAAGGTTCCAGCAACCGCGCACGTTGCGCGGAATCACGTGCCAGCTGTAGCCGAGCTGTTCGCAGCCCTTGCGGATCACGTCGTTATTGGCGTTGGGTGGCACCCTCCAGGGTGCCACACCCAGACGTTGCTCCATTTTCTCGAACCACGGCGCCATCTCGGCAGGGCTGTGGCCTTTGACGTTGTGTTCCTTGGCCCAGTGCTCGAGGGTCGGTTCCGGGGTACGAAAGCTCGAGGTCCAGTTGATCAGTGTCGTGCCGCCGACCGCGCGGCCCTGGAGGATAGTGATCGCGCCGTCCTTGCTCATGCGGCCGATACCTTCCTGATACAGGCTGCTGTAGGCCTGGTCTTCGAGCATTTTGAAATCGGAGCTGGTTTTCAGCGGGCCTTCTTCGATCAGCAGCACCTTGTAGCCGGCGGCGCTGAGGATTTCCGCGGTGGTGCCGCCACCGGCGCCGCTGCCGATGATGGCGACGTCGGCTTGCAGCGTCAGGTCGTCGGTCAGTTGTGCGCCGTTATAGGTTTTCCAGCCACGGGCGAGGCCTTCGCGGAACGGGTCGGGTACGGGCATCGATCAGGTTCTCTTTATTATTCTGGCTGTGGTGGTGAGGCGGCTGGCGCCTTCGCGAGCAAGCTCGCTCCCACATTGAAATGCATTCCCTTGTGGGGGCGAGCCCCGGTTTCAAACGTTAGGCGGGCCGGGGTAGCCGCAGTGCGCCCAGGACTCGGCGCGGGTGTACCAGGCCATCATCACCATTTGCTGCAGTGAGCTGTGGCCCATGCGCAGCAGGCTCAGCGAGCTGTTCTGCCAGCGTTCGAGAAAGTGACGCATAGCCTCGGGGCCGGCGTTTTCCCAGCTGCCCCAGATTCCGGTGAGCGGCCCGCGCGTGACGGCCATGCCGAGCACGTCGAACAGTTGCCGGGTGAGTTTGAGCATTTCCGGCGACAGGTGATCGAGGCTGTAGTCCAGCGACTTGAGGGTGCCATCGACGGCGCCGGGCATTTTTTCGCTCGCCACGGCGCCCTCGAGCATCACTGGAATCAAGGCGCGCAGAAACAACAGATCACCGTCGCGCAATGCGGCGAACCCGTTGGCGGTCACGCTCGACGAACAGCCACTGAGGCTGGCGCCGAGTCCGGCAGTGGCAAGAAACGCGGTAGCGCCGAGGCTTAACTTCAGCAGGCCACGGCGCGACAGCGCAGGTGTTTCAGTCAGGCTTGGGTGCATTGTTTTTATTACCCGGCGGTGACAAGGGCTTAGCGGATGAACAGCTTCTGGATCAGTTTCTGAATCGATTTGCCGTAGGGCGGGTAAATCAGCCTGGACGCATTGAAGCGCTGCTTGATCAACACACCTTTGGCTTTACTGAATGTGAGGAAACCTTCATGGCCGTGGTAATGGCCCATGCCTGACGGGCCGATGCCGCCGAATGGCATATCGTCCTGTGCCACATGCAACAGGGTGTCGTTCAGGCACACGCCGCCGGAGTGGGTTTCGTGCAACACGCGGTGCTGTTCGCGTTTGTCGTAGCCGAAGTAGTAAAGCGCCAGAGGACGTGGTCGCTGATTGATGTAAGCGAATGCCTGCTGCAGATCCTGGTACGGCACGATCGGCAGCAGCGGGCCGAAGATTTCGTCCTGCATCACGGTCATTTCGTCGCTGACATTCAGCAACAGGCTGTGCGGCATGCGTCGGCCCTGACCGTGTTCGAACAATGGAATCAGCAACGCGCCTTTGCTGGTGGCATCACTGATGTAGCCATTGAGGCGTGCCAGTTGGCGTTCATTGATGATCGCCGTGTAATCCGG
>NZ_QAIU01000254.1:2324-6816 GCF_003061205.1 Pseudomonas sp. HMWF006 | reverse complement strand
GTGCGACGCAGGTCTGCCCGGCATTCAGGGTTTTACCGAAGGCGATGCGTTCGGCGGCGTCCTTGAGCGGTACGTCGTGGGAGACGATGGCCGGCGATTTGCCGCCCAGTTCCAGAGTGACCGGCGTGAGGTTTTCGGCAGCGGCGCGCATCACGTGCTTGCCAATGCTGGTGGCGCCAGTGAACAGCAAGTGATCGAAGCGCAACCGGGAAAATGCCACGCCGACGTCCGCCTCTCCGAGCACCACGCAGACCAGGTCTTCAGGGAATACGCGGGCGAACAGTTGCTTGAGCAATTGCCCGGTCGCCGGGGTTGATTCGCTGAGTTTGAGCATCACCCGGTTGCCCGCCGCCAACGCGCCGACCAGCGGGCCGATGGCCAGATAAAGCGGGTAGTTCCACGGCACGATGACACCGACGACGCCGAGCGGCTGGTACACCACTTTCGCCGAAGCCGGTTGGAACGCCATGCCGACCTTGCGCCGCGAGGCCTTCATCCAGCCTTTGAGGTTGCGGCTGGCGTAATGAATGCCATGCAGGCTCGGCATCAGCTCGGCGAGCAAGGTTTCATCGGCGCTGCGATGGCTGAAATCGGTGCTGATGGCGTCGATCAGGGCCTGACGTTCGCTGCTGAGCAAATCGCGCAAGCTCTTCAGCCATTGCTGGCGTTGCGTGGCGGGGGGCATCGGGTTGGCGGCGTAGGCGGCACGTTGCGCGGCGAACAACCGGTCGAGCGCTTCAAGTGGCTCTTGCAAGGTTTGCAGGTAAGCAATATCGGCAGTCATTGAAGGCTCCGGTTTTATTATCGTGAGGACTTTCTAGAGTCTATGCTCTAGAAAGTCAAATGACTTCCTTGCGCAGCTTTGTTTTATCCCGCTCCGGATAGGTCGTAAGATGCCTGTCACCGCACTCTGAATTAAAGCTCAAGCCATGGCCCCACGAATAAAAACCAGCGAGCGCATCGTGCAGAACAGCCTGGAGCTGTTCAATCAGCAGGGCGAGCGCAGCGTCAGCACCAACCACATTGCGGCCCACATGGAGATTTCTCCGGGCAATCTGTACTACCACTTCCCCAACAAGCAGGCGATCATCGCCGTGCTGTTCAGTGAGTACGAAGCCCTGGTCGACAGCTTTCTGCGCCCGCCGCAGGGCCGCGCCGCGACGGTGGAAGACAAGCGTTTCTATCTCAAGGAATTGCTGTCGGCGATGTGGCGTTACCGTTTTCTGCATCGCGATCTCGAGCACCTGCTCGACAGCGACGCGGAGTTGGCGGCCCGTTATCGGCGCTTTTCCCAGCGCTGCGTGATTCAGGGCGCCGCCATTTACGAAGGTTTTGTCGCGGCCGGGATCCTGAAAATGGACCGCGTGCAGATCGAATCCCTGACCCTCAATGCGTGGATCATCCTGACGTCGTGGGTGCGCTTCCTGTGCACCACCCGGGAAAACTCCAATCACCTCAGCGAACAGGCCGTCAAGCGCGGCGTGTATCAGGTGCTGGTGCTGGAAGCCGGGTTCGTCACCGATCAGGCGCGCGAGCAGGTCAACGCATTGTTCGAGGAGTTCTACGTGCCGCTGGCCCAGGCCCTCGAAGACGTGAAGTAAACCGTATCGCCGACATCCCACAGGAGTCCGTCATGCCGATTGCGCAACTGATCAGCCCCGTCGCACTGGATGCCCGCAAGGAGCAGCCGGGGCTGGTGATTCTCGATTGTCGTTTTGCCCTCGAAGACCCGGATTACGGTCAGCGCAGCTACGCCGAAGGGCACATTGCCGGCGCGCATTTCGCCGACCTGGAACGTGACCTCAGCGGGCCTGTGGTCAAGGGCGTGACCGGACGTCATCCGCTGCCTGAGCCGGCGGCATTGATCGAGCGACTGCAAGCGTGGGGCATCAATGCCGACAGCGATGTGGTGCTCTATGACGACGGTCCCGGTGCCTACGCGGCGCGGGCGTGGTGGTTGCTGGCGTGGCTGGGCAAGCGCGAGGGTGTGTTCATCCTCGATGGCGGACTCAAGGCCTGGCACGGTGCGGGGTTACCGCTGAGCCTGGATGCACCGGCGAACAGCCGTGGCCATTTTAGCGGTCAGGCGGACATGGGCTTGCTGCTCAGCGCCGAACAATTGCAGCAGCGTCTCGGCCAGCCGGCGCTGACGCTGCTGGATGCGCGGGCCTTGCCGCGTTTCAAAGGGGAAGTGGAGCCGATCGACCCGATTGCCGGGCACATTCCCGGTGCGCAATGTGCGGCGTTTACCGAGAACCTTGGCAGCGACGGGCGTTTCCTGCCGGCGGACCAGCTCAAGCAGCGGTTTGCCGCCAAACTCGGCGATCGCTCGCCCGCGGCTCTGGTGGCGTATTGCGGGTCCGGGGTGACGGCGTGTCACAACCTGTTTGCGTTGTGCCTGGCGGGGTATCCGTTGGCTTCGTTGTACGCCGGGTCGTGGAGCGAGTGGATCAACGAGCCTTCCCGAGGCATCGCCACCGGCGAGTGATCCCCACGAGGTTCTCCCGGCAGGCTCACGCCTACAGCGGTTGTTCGGTGTTTGATGGTATTTGTCTGGCACTGCGATACGCCGCTGGCCCCACGCCGTACACCTGCTTGAACTGCCGACTCAGATGGCTCTGATCGGCAAACCCCAGTTGCATGGCAACTTCCACCGGCAGACAGCCGCTCTGCAACAGGCCGCGCGCTGTGGCGATGCGTTGTTGCATCAACCAGGTGTGCGGCGGCATGCCCGTGGCGCGGCGGAACACCCGGGCAAAATGGAACGGCGACAGATTGACCGCCGCAGCCAGTTCCTCCAGCGACGGCGGTGCAGCCAGTTGCGCATGCAGCAGCTCCTTGGCCAGCACCACCGCGCGATGTTCCTTGCCCGGTTTGCCGCTGATCTGCACCGCCGCGTGGCGCTGCAACAGCAGCAGCATCATCTCGCGCCACACCGTCTGCTGTTGCAGGGCGGTGGCGGGGCTTTCCAGCAAACGGTGCAACTGGCAGAAACCGTTGACCAGATCCGGGTCGCGGTACAGCGTCGCGCCGAAGGCCGGCATCGGTGCGGTCGGCAGTTCCAGCTCTTCAAGCAACGAAACGATCTGCCCGGTATCGGGATAAAACGCCCGGTACAGCCAGCCGTCCTCGGTGCCTTTGTGACCGGTGTGCAACTCATCCGGGTTGATCAGCACCAGCGTGCCGCTGCCGGCCAGGTGTTCGGCACCGCGATACCGGTAGCGCTGGGCGCCGGCCATGATCATGCCGATCACGTAGCCGTCGTGGACGTGGGGGGCGAAGCGATGGTCGATGTAGCGCGCCGATAACAGTTCGACCCCGGCCAATGGCGCGGTTTGCCAGAAACGGATCGATTCGCCCGTCTCGTTCATGGCGTCACACGGGCCAGCCATTGCGGGATACGCCGTTCCAGGTAGTAACCGGGCTGACGGAACGTGCCATCGACAAAGCCGACATGCCCGCCCTTGGCCTGCAGTTCGAATTGCGTGGTGGCGGACAGCTCCTGCGCCGAAGGCAGGCTGTGGGGGAAGACAAACGGATCGTCGGCGGCCTGAATGATCAGGGTCGGCGTGCGGACTTCACCGAGGAAATAGCGGCTCGAGGCGCGGCGATAGTAATCCTCGGCGTCGGTAAAACCGTGCAGTGGCGCGGTCACCCGGCCATCGAAATCCCAGAAGGTACGCATGTTTTCCAGCGAGCCGAGGGCGGCCAGCGCGGCGAGGCCATCCTCGCGTCCGTCATGCTGGAATTGCCGTTGCTTGTTCTTGATGTAGGCGACCATCTCGCGCATGAAGTGCGCCTGATAGACCCTGGAAAAGCCCTGGCCGATGCGGTCGGCGCATTGATCGAGACGAAACGGCACCGACACGGCGACCGCACCGAGTACGCCGCTGTCGCTGCCGGTTTCTCCCAGATGCTTGAGCAGCACGTTGCCGCCGAGCGAATAACCGACTGCATACAGCGGCGCCAGCGGCCGTTTGGCGCGCAGGTGTCTGATGGCTTCGGCAAGGTCTTCGCTGGCGCCGGAGTGGTAACTGCGCGGCAACAGATTCGGTTCGCCCGAGCAGCCACGCCAGTTCAGCGCGACACTGGCCCAGCCTTGATCGGCCAACGCCTTCTGAATGCCTGCGACGTAAGGTGAATTGGAGGAGCCGGTCAGCCCATGCAGCACCAGCACCAAGGGTGCCTCGGCACTGTGCGGGCCATGCCAGTCGAGGTCGAGAAAGTCGCCGTCCTCAAGCCATAAGCGTTCGCGCTCGCGTTCGATATGCACGGTTTTGCGCCACAGCGGCCCCCACAAGGTTTGCAGGTGCGGATTGCCGAGGCCGAAGGCCGGGGTGAAGCGTTCAGTTTCCAGAGGGCACACACCTTTTGTGGCGAGGGAGCCAGCTCCCGCGCCACAGGGTTCTTCAATACTTTCAGTTAACTGCCATGCGTTGCCACAACGCGTAATAGACCCGCCCGGATTTCTGCTCGCGGTGCAGGCGCCAGT
>NZ_QAIU01000254.1:0-2314 GCF_003061205.1 Pseudomonas sp. HMWF006 | reverse complement strand
CCAGCCACTCGCGCTCTTCCAGCAATGTGCAAACGGCCGGCAACAGGTTCTGGTTGAACGGCGGATCGAGGAACACCAGGTCGAACGGCGTGGCGACCTGGGTTTCCAGGTAGCGCAAGGCGTCGGCGGTCTGCACCTGGCCGTTGGTGCAGCGCAGGGTGCCGAGGTGTTCTTTCAGGCTGGACACCGCGACATGGCTGGCGTCCAGTGCCTGGCCCATGGCCGCGCCACGGGACAGTGCTTCGAGAAACAGTGCGCCGCTGCCGGCGAACGGATCCAGCACCTTGGCCCCGGCCACATACGGCGCGAGCCAGTTGAACAGGGTTTCACGCACGCGATCCGGCGTCGGGCGCAGGCCCGGCGCGTCGGGGAAGCTCAGTTTTCGGCTGCGCCATTCGCCGCCGATGATGCGCAGTTGGTTCACGCCGTTGTGCACGTTTTGCGCAGGTTTTTTCGGTGTACGAGTTGCCATTAATGCTCCGGAACCCCGAGCGGTTGCTCGGCAGGTTTATCAGATGGGGCCGGTAACGGCTTTTGCGGCACGGTCGGGCCAGCGCTGACGATGACCATTTTGTCCGTGCTCAGGTGTTTGTTCAGGGCGTCGCGCACCTGTTCCACAGTCAGGCTCTGGGACTGTTTCATGAAGTCGTCCAGATAACTCAACGGCAGATTATAGAAGCCCATGGCGCCGAGTTGGCCGACGATGTCGGCGTTGCTCGCGGTGGACAGCGGGAAGCTGCCGGCCAGTTCGCGTTTGGCGTCGTCGAGTTCTTTCTGCGTCGGGCCGGTTTTCAGGTAATCGGCGAGTACGTCCTGCACCAGTTTCAGGGTGCCTTCGCTCATTTCCGCGCGGGTCTGCAGGTTGATCATGAACGGGCCACGGGCCTGCATCGGGCTGAACGCCGAATACACGCCGTAAGTCAGGCCGCGTTTCTCGCGCACTTCGCTCATCAGGCGCGTGCCGAAACCACCGCCACCGAGGATCTGGTTGCCCATCGACAGTGCCGCGTAATCCGGGTCATCGCGGTCGATGCCCAGTTGCGCGAGCATCAGGTTGGTCTGCTTGGACGGGAACTCGATGTGGCCGGTGCTGGCCTTCGGTTCTTGCGGCGGCGCGATCTTCACCAGGGCCGGGCCTTTCGGCAGGGCAGAGGACACTTGATTGGCGATGGCCTCGGCTTCGGCGCGGGACAGATCACCGACCAGCGCGATCACTACATTGCCGGCCGCGTAGGCTTTGGCGTGGAACTCACGCAGTTGCGCCAGGGTGATCTTCGGTATGCTTTGCGCGTTGCCGTCACTCGAGTGCGCGTACGGGTGGTCGCCGTACAGGCGCTTCATCAGTTCGAGGGTGGCAAGTTTGCCGGGGTTCTGTTTCTGGTATTCGAAACCGGCGAGCAACTGGTTCTTGATCCGCGCAAACGAGTCTGCCGGGAAGGTCGGCTTGCCGACCACGTCGGCGAACAGCTTGAGTGCCGGTTCACGCTTATCGGCGGCGCTCAGGCTACGCAGCGAAGCCAGCGCCATGTCCTTGAAGGCACCGTTGCCGAAATCCGCTCCCAGACCTTCAAAGCCCTGGGCAATTGCACCGACGTCTTTGCCGGCGACACCCTCATTGAGCATCGCGTTGGTCAGCACCGCCAGCCCCGGCACGTTGCCGTCCTGACTGCTGCCGGCAGCAAAGATCAGGCGCATGTCGAACATCGGCAGCTCATGGGCCTCGACGAACAGCACCTTGGCGCCTTCGGCGGTGTTCCAGGTCTGTACGTCGAGTTTGCGGCTGGCCGGGGCCTTGCCGTCGAGTTCGGTCAGCGATTGCAGTTTCTGGCTCGACTTGGCGTTGTCCAGTGCTTCGCTGGCATGGGTCCCAGTGTCGGGTACCAGATAAAACGCGGCGGAGCCGATGACTGCCACGGCGATCAGGCCAAGCAGCAGGCGTGGGGATTTGCGCTTACTCATGAGTCGTCTCCAGTGGCAGGACGTGGGCGACGCTGAGACGTTCGCGGGTGAAATACAGCTTGGCGGCGTTCTGGATGTCTTGCGGGGTCACGCTTTCCAGATCGGCCAGTTCGGTGTCCATCAGTTTCCACGACAGACCGACCGTTTCAAGCTGACCGATGGCGGTGGCCTGGCTGGTGATCGAATCACGTTCGAAGACTAGGCCGGCAATGACCTGCGCACGCACGCGCTCCAGTTCTTCGGCGGACGGCGCGGTGGTCTTCAACTGTTCCAGCAGTTTCCACAGACCGGCCTCGGCTTGCGCCATGGTCTTTTTCTTCTGGGTGTTCGGCGTCGCCGACAGGGTGAACAGGCT
>NZ_QAIU01000253.1:0-4197 GCF_003061205.1 Pseudomonas sp. HMWF006 | reverse complement strand
CGACAATTTCAGGTCGGCGTACCTCTCCAATATCCCCCAATCGGTCCCCTCTCCCTCCGGGAGAGGGCTAGGGTGAGGGGCTTTTTTCAGGGATACTCCAGAACAGCCTTGATCTGCCGCAAATTACGCTCGATCCACCCGCGATCAATCGCCCCCCACTCACGAATCCGATAGCGCCCGGCGTGATTTCGCGCGCCCTCTTCCTGCTCGAATTCACAGACGATATCCAGATCCGCCAGCGCGGCAATCGTGTCCTGCGCCGTGCGCCGGGGCATGCCAGTCACTTCGGTCAGTGTCGGCACACTCGGCGCCAGACCGCTGTCGATCAGGTACGCCACGTACAAGCGGCGGTAGAAACTGCTTTTGGTCTTGCTGACGTCCATCCACACCTTCCTGGTTGCGTACTGTTAAGCCTGCATATCCCGCCACGTCAGATACACCCGCAGATCGAACTCGACCTGGTGATACCCCGGCAGCATGTGCTCGCACAATTTATAGAACGCCTTGTTGTGATCCGATTCCTTGAAGTGCGCCAGTTCGTGCACCACGATCATTTTCAGGAAGTCCGGCGCGGCGTCCTTGAACAACGAGGCGATACGGATCTCTTTCTTCGCCTTGAGCTTGCCACCCTGCACCCGCGACACCGTGGTGTGCAGGCCGAGGGCGCGGTGAGTCAGGTCGAGGCGGTTATCGAACAGCACCTTGTCGATAGCGGGCGCGTTGCGCAGGTATTCCTGCTTCAGGTCCAGCGCGTAGCTGTACAACGCTTTGTCGCTCTGCACATCGTGGCGCCCCGGATAGCGTTGGCTCAGGTAATCGCCCAGACGCCCTTCGGCAATCAGTTGGCGCACCTGGTCCTGCAATGGCGCGGGATAGGCCTGGAGGTACTTCAACACAGTCATGACGGGCGACACGGTTCGCAAAAAGGTGCGCCAGTGTAGCGAATTCAACCGGGCAGCGCGCTCCAGTCGAAGGGCTCGGCGAAACTGGCGGCGTCTTCGGCGATCAATGGCCGTGCCACAAGAAAACCCTGCACGTATTCGCAGCCATGAGCTTGCAGCCATTGGTACTGCTCAATGGTTTCGACCCCCTCGGCGATCACCAGCAAACCGTACTGTTTGCACAGATTGATCACCGTACTGACCAGCGACGCATCGCGCTGGGAGTCCGGCAAGCGCGCAATCAGATGGCGGTCGAGCTTGAGCGTATCGAGTTCCAGATCACGCAGATGCGCCAGCGAACAGGGTCCGGAGCCGAAGTCATCGAGTGCCACACGCACACCGAGATTACGCAGCAGGCGCAGTTGCTTGCGGGTTTCATCGGGGTTTTGCATCAAGGCTTCTTCGGTCACCTCGACCTCCAGCTGCCGCGGCTGCAAGGCATGTCGCTCCATGACCTGACGCAATTCGGTGACCAGATTCGGCAAGCTGAACTGGGTATTGCTCAAACTCACCCCCAGGACCAGATCTTCGGCGAACAGGGTTTCCCAGGCTTTGCGCTGGCCGGCGCCACGATGATAAATCCAGCTGCCGAGGCGGCTGATCAGCCGCGCCTCCTCCAGCAACGGCAGGAACAGGCCCGGTGGCACATCGCCGACGCTCGGGTGCTGCCAGCGCAATAGCGCCTCGAAGCCACGAATCTGCCCGGTGTCGATCGCCACTTGCGGCTGATAGACCAGATTGAAGTCGCGGTTCTCGATGGCGCTGCGCACGCTTTCTTCGAGCATCAGTCGTGAGCGGGCCCGGCCGTTCATTTCGTGATCGTAAAAACGATATTGCTGACGTCCGGCGCGCTTGGCTTCGTACATGGCTATGTCGGAGGCACGCAGCAAACCGTCCAGATTTGATCCGCAATCGGGATAAGTGGCGATGCCGATGCTGGCGCCGAGGGCGATGTCCAGCCCTTCGATTTGCTGACAGATCGACACACGCTCGATGAGTTTCTCGGCAATCTTCGCCGCCTGCTCGGGAAACTCCAGATCCAGCAGCGCCGTGAACTCGTCGCCGCCCATGCGCGCAAGAATATCGAACGGGCGCAAACACGCCTTCAATTGCTCGGACACCCAGCGCAGTACGCGGTCACCGGCATCATGCCCGAGCGAGTCATTGACGCGTTTGAAACCGTCGAGGTCCAGGTACAGCAACACCCAACTGCTGTCATTGCGTTCGCCACGCAACAACAGGTTTTCCACCGTCTGATAAAAACCGCGACGATTGAGCAACCCGGTCAGTGGATCGGTGACGGCCTGAAATTCCAGCTGCTGATGCAGATGACGCACCACCGACATATCCAGCACCGTGACCACCATCGCCTGCTGCTCGGCGGGTAACGGCGCACAGGACAGCGCCACCGGCACCTGCTGGCCCGGAGCAGTACGCAGCAAAGCGTCATGCAGGCGCAGGGTTTCGCCGCGTTTGTAGCTGCCCTTGAATTCAGAATCGGCC
The DNA here is from genome assembly GCF_003061205.1 of Pseudomonas sp. HMWF006. Lineage (NCBI taxonomy): Bacteria > Pseudomonadati > Pseudomonadota > Gammaproteobacteria > Pseudomonadales > Pseudomonadaceae > Pseudomonas > Pseudomonas sp. HMWF006. Next base: position 1,753 of record NZ_QAIU01000253.1, on the reverse strand, counting down.
CACAACGGAATGTGCGGTTTCTGCAGGTAATCGAGAAATTCCTTACCCTCCAGCTCCTTCACCGGCGCATTGAGCAACCGTGAAATCGCCGGGTTGGCGAAGCGGATCAAGCCATCCTCGCCGAGCACCAAAATGCCTTCGGCCGCGTTGTCCAGCACCGACGCATTGAAGGCCCGGGCCACTTCCAGATCATGGGACAAACGCTGCAAGGCCCGGCGATTGCGCTGGTGTTCCAGCAACGCCTGCACTTTCGGCTTGAGGATCTGCGGATCGAAGGGTTTGAACAGGTAATCCACCGCACCACTGGCATAGCCCTTGATCACGGCGTCCTGGGATTGTTCATTGGCGGTCAGGAAAATAATCGGCGTGAGGCGCGTGCGCTGGCTGCCACGCATCAACCGCGCCACTTCAAAGCCGTCCATGCCCGGCATCTGCACGTCCAGCAGCACCAGATCGACATCGTGAGTGAGCAGCAGATTGAGCGCTTCGAAACCGGAGGCTGCGGTGATGACGTGCCAATCCTGACGTTGCAGCAACGCGCGCATGCTGATCAGGTTTTCAGGGTAATCATCAACGATCAAAAGGACAGAGCTGCCTTCACCTGGCGGGGGTTGCGCGCATTCCATGCTGCTTCTCTTGTCGGGACTTCAGGGCGATTCCGGTAAAACCGTACACACATCGAGCCTTCACTCTAGTCGTGGATCCGAAAAAGCAGAAGCTGTCATCAAGCCATCATTTAACCAAAGCGTGAGTTTGCCGACTAACGGTCACCGCTGAAGCCCCCGGAAACCGGCAGAGATGGCATTTCGACAGGATGTTGACGTCAATCATCCGCCAAGCGGGCATTAACAAAAAATCTCTCTACGCTTATAAAGGCCGCCCCAAAAGGCGCGAGCTAGAGCTTCTGGCACCCGCGTACAGGATGAACCGAGTGGAAGAACCGACATGATCGATCTCGCAACCTGGAACCTCAGCGTTCCCGTTGGCAGCCCGCCATACACCGTCGAAACCTCCAAACTGGTGAACGGCTTCAAAGATCAATACTTCCATTCCGACACCGGCACCTTGTTTTTCTGGTCACCGGTCACCGGGTCAAAAACCGAAAACGCCATCTATCCGCGCACCGAACTGCGCGAAACCTTCAGCAACGGCACCTTGCGCAACTGGTACTACCCCGACGCCGACAACCTGCTGCGCGCCACCCTCGCGGTGAACAAGGTCCCCAGTTCCGGCAAGATCGTCATTGGCCAGATCCACGCCTACGAAAGCCAGAAGCCGATGGTCAAACTCGAATACCAGTACAAGACCAAAACCGCGACCGGCAATCTGGTGATCAAGGTGCGCATGCACCCCGATGACGACGAAAGCCGCGTTATCACCCTCGCCACCGGGATCAAACTGAACAACGAATTCAACTACCTCATCCACTTGAGCCCCGGCGGCGCACTGGGTGTGAGTGCGGCGGGTTACCAGTGGGATTCACAAATCAGCGCCACGTGGCGCAACAAGCCGCTGTACTTCAAGGCCGGCGTGTATGTGCAGGACAACACGGGCTACACCAGCGAAGGTGGCCAGGTGACCTTCAGCAAACTGGATATCGACCACGACAAATAACAGCATGACTAGCACTGCCCCCCCCGATGCTCGGGGTCTGGTAAAAAACCTGTGGCGAGGGGATTTATCCCCGTTGGGTCGCACACTGGCCCCCGCTCTGCACTGAAAGCTGGGGCCTGCTGCGCAGTCCATCGGGGAT